>NZ_JBQLZP010000235.1:0-8716 GCF_052168335.1 Roseicyclus sp.
TGCGGCCCGGGCCGGGGATCGGGCCGCGGTCCCTCCGGCGGCGCGCCGCCCTGCCCTGGCCCGCGCTCCCCGGCGGCCAGCCTCCCCCGCTCGCGCCGCGGCAGGTCGCGCGGGTCCCAGTCGAGATGGCCGAGGATGTAGAGCGACCAGACCAGAACCGGGATCGCCACGATGCCGCCCACCGGCCCCCAGAGCCAGAGCCAGAACACCAGAGACACGAAGACCAGGAGCGGGTTCACCGCCATGTTCCGCCCCACCAGCGCGGGCGTCACGAACTGGCCCTCGGTCATGTTCAGGCCGACATAGACCGCGACCGGCAGGAAGCTCATGGCGCCCTCGAAGGTCAGGATGCCCGCGACGGCGAAGGCGGCGGCGAGGACGGCGGGCCCGAGGTAGAGCACGAAGTTGAAGAGGAAGGCCGCGAGCCCCCAGATCATCGGCTGCGGCAGCCCGATGATTGTCATGGCGAGCCAGATCACCACGCCGAAGCCCGCGTTGATGAGCGTGATCGTCAGGAAGTAGCGCGACACCCGCCGCTCGGCGCGGCAGAGCATCTCGGCGCTCAGGAAGGTCGCGCCGCGGTCCACGCGCTCGTAGATGTCGCGCCGACCGAGGAGGAAGAAGTAGAAGGTCCCCGCGAAGATCAGGAGCGCGGCGGCGAAGGACGGCGCATAGACCAGCGCGTCCAGGACGCCGGGAACGCGGACGGCGCCCTCCTCGTCCGGCGCGTCCGCCGCGTCGGCGTCCCCGGCGCCCGCGGCGGCGGCGGGGGCGTTGGCGCGCTCCTCCTCCTCGCCGCTCAGCGCGTCGGACACGGTCTCCTGCAGTGCCTCCACGCCCGACAGGAACCCGCGGAGCGTGTCGAGAAGCCCCGTCACCTCCTGCCAGATCGCGGGCGCGTTCCGGATCGTGAGCGTGACGGTGGGCTCGAGCGCCGCGAAGAGCGTGGCGATCAGCAGCACGAGAAGCCCGAGAACCACGAGCGCGGCGAGCGTCCGCGGCAGGCGCAGCCGCTCCACCCCGTCGGCGAGGGGCGCGCAGACGACGCCGAGGACCAGCGCGCTCAGCACCGGCGCGAAGAGACCCTGCCCCACCCGCAGCACGGCGAAGACGGCGATCAGCGCGAGGACGCCCAGAAACAGCGTCTGCGCGGTGCGGTGGTTCATGTCGGTCGGGCTCCCCCGGGAAGGTCAGGGATGTGAACCCCCCGGCCCGCCTCCGGGTTCCCGACGCCGGACGCGCCGAAGGTTGCGGCACCCGGCCACCGACCCCGCGCCCTTGAACGCGCACCCGGAACCCGCGCCGCCGGGCCCGCCGCCGGAACCCGCGCCGCCGGACCCGCATCCGGAACCCGCGGACCGCCCCCGCGCCTCTGAACCCCCGCGCCGGAACCGGTGGCTCACCCCTCGCGATCCGCTCCGCTCCCCTGAACCACGGCGCCACCCACATCCGCGCCACGACCCCGGCCGGAACCCCCGCCCCGACGCCCCGGAGCCGGTGGCTCCGGCCTCGCCACCCGATCCGCTCCCCTGACCCATCCTGCCTACCGGAGCCGCACCGCGACCCCGGCGGGAACCTCCGCCCCGACGCCCCGGAGCCGCCCGCCCGCCCTCTCGCGATCCGCTCCGCTCCCCTGACCCACGGCGCCACCCACATCCGCGCCACGACCCCGACCGAAACCTTTGCGCCGGCGCCCCGGAGCCGTCCGCCCGCCCGCTCGCGATCCGCTCCGCTCCCCTGACCCACGGCGCCACACACACCCGCACCGCGACCCCAGCCGGACCCCCCGCCCCGGTGCCCCGGAGCCGTCCGCCCGCCCGCTCGCCACCCGATCCGCTCCCCTGACCCATCCTGCCTCGCGGACCCGCGCCGCCGGGCCCGCAGCCGGAACCCGCGGACCGACCCGGCACCGCCGAGCTCGCCGCCGGAGCCCGCACCCCGAAACCCCGGTTCGCGGGCCGATCCTCCGACCCGCCGCGCGGAGGCTTCGCCCCGCTCTCGCGCCCGGACCGCGCGCCGCGATCCAGCGCCCCCGGAACCCGCGACAGGTCCGGGCCGTTGGAGACGGACAGCGACTGACAAGGAGACAGACGACGATGAAGACCCTATCGGCAAGCCTCGCGATCCTTCTTCTGGCCGCCCCCTACGTCATGGCCCAGGCCGATGACGGCCTCGAGGGCGGCGCGGAGGAGATAAACCTTCTCGGCATGCAGGGCGAGCTGATCCGCTCGCGCGACATCACCGGCGGCGACGTCTACACGACGAACGCGGCACAGGACGAAGGCTGGGAGTTCGACAACGTCCATGACGGGATCGGCGCGGACTGGAACCGCATCGGCGAGATCGAGGACCTCGTGCTCGACCGTGGCGGGCAGATCGTCGGCATCGTGGCCGAGGTCGGCGGCTTCCTCGACATCGGCGACAAGCACGTGGTGATCGAGGTGGACGACCTGAACCTCGTGGCCGTGGACGACGTGAGCTACGCCTACGTCACGCGGCTGAACGAGGAGGATCTCGAGGCGATGCAGGACGTGGACGAGGGGTTCTGGGACTGAGACCGCTTCTTCTCCCATCGGGAGATGCGAGAGGGCCGCGCCGACCGCGCGGCCCTTTCCCTGTCGCCGAAGGGCCGCGTTCGGACCGGTCGGTTTCACATCCTCGGCCCCTTCGGCACCGCGAAAAGGGTGCGATCCCCCCTCTCGGGCCGCCCTCTCGGGCACCCGCGGTCCGTGGAGGCGCAGGGGCCGCGGACCGCGCGGCCCCTATCGTCGTTCTCAGCCCGCCTCCTTCAGTTCGGCGGTCAGGATCACCTCCACCTCGTCGATCGGATGGTTGGTCAGCACCTTCGGCACCTCGAGGATGATCCGGTCGGCCACCTCGGAATGCAGCTCCTTGCGCAGGGTTCCGAGCACGACCCGGCTGGCCATGACGACGAGGTGGCGGTAGCGCTCGGCATGGGCGTCGGCATAGAGCCTCCCGGCGAGGTCCGCGGCGAAGCGCTCCTTCTCGAGCCGGTGCCAGTCGGTCTCCTGCACCGCCGAGCGCTGCACGGAGGGTCCGTCGTTGAAGCGGCCCGGCCGGTCGGTGGCCCATTCGGAGGCCTTCGGGTTCTCGTGTTCGGCCCGGTCCCGCACGACGAGGTTCATGTCCTCCTCGTCGCCCCAGTTCACCAGGAACAGCGCCTTGTCGCCGTCGGCGATCACGACCCAGGCGCCCTGCGGCAGGCCGGATCTGCGGGCGGTCCTATCCATCGCCGGCCTCCCCGCCCGTCTTGTCGGACTTGCGCACGCGCGTGGCGCCCGCCGGGCGCTCCTCGGCGCGCTTCCTCTCGTCGCGGCTGCCGATGTCGCGCGGCAGCGCGCCGTCGCTCCGCCCGGCCTGGGACACCTTGCCCTTGGCGTCGGGCACCTTGTCGGTGTCGCGGCTTCCGTCGTTCGAACGTCGTCTCTCTGCCATGTCGTCTCCTGTATGTGTTCAGGCCGCGCGCAGGCGCCCTGTCCGGGCCATCTCGCGCCGCAGGAGCGCGATGTTGCGGCGGTTGGCCTTGAAGGCGACGTCGAACACGTCGCCGAGAATGGGCACGCTGCCCACGAAGAAATCGAGGCCCGCATTGGCCGCCATGCGCGCCAGGACGCTGCGCCGCGCGCCGAGCCGCGCCCCCTCCATCATCATGTAGCCGCCCGAGGCGAGCGTCACGGCGTCGCCCAGTCCCGGCACGAGGCCGAGAATGCCGTCCCAGCCGAAACGGATGCCGAGGATCGAGAAGCGGCTGTCCAGCATGTCGGCCAGCCGGTCGAGCCGGGCGAGGCGCGCCTCGGCGTCGTCCGGGCGCTCAGCGGAGCGCGTCGCGTCCGGGGCCATGGGCACTCCATTCGGGTCGGGAGGGGCGGCTCACGGGGACCGGGGCGGGCGCGGGGCGCGCGGCGCGTTTGCCCGCCTCCCGGATCCGGTCGATGAAGTCCTTGATCGCTCTCATGGCGCCCTCCTCTGGATGGTCGGTGTGTCCTGTCGGAAACCCCCATCCCGGAGCGCAGTTCCGGCCCCGCGCAGGAGGGAACCGGAAGCCGCGGCTCCGCGTTGCACCGCCATGCCTGCGCCTTCCACACGGACGACGCCGCCGAGCGCGGACGCCGCGCGCCCGCCCTGGCCGCAAGGCGCGGACGCCGTGCGCAATGTCGGGGCCCCAGGCGCGGACGCCGCAGGCCCGCCGCGACGGTCGAGAGCGGGCCCACCGCATCCACCGTTCGCACAGCGTGGGGCGGCCGTGCGCCCCATCGGAGCGCCGCGCTCGGAAATGGCTCGGACCCTCGGTGCGCCGCGCGCCGGAACGCGCCTGCCGACCGGCCGCCTCCCCGGACAGTCTCCACGCCCGCCCACCGCCCGCCGGCCGTGCCCTCCCCGCCAGGCCGCAGGCCCGCGCCATCCGCACCGCGTGGACACGGACCAACCGCCGGGCCGTTCCGGCGACGACGCCCCGCGCCTGCCGGGCCATTCCCCCGCGCGTCCGCCGCGCCAGCCGTCCTCCGCCGGCCGGACGCCCACCAACGCCGCTCCGCGCCTGCCGCATCCGTCCGCCGCACGCGCGCCCGACGCTCGAGAACCGCACCGCGCGTCGCCTGCGTCTCCGCCTTCACCCCCCGACGTCCCCGCGCGCCCGCCATGCGCGTGAAGCGCGCCTCCGCGTTCCGCCAGGGCTCCGAGGCGATCGCGCAGCGTGCCCGGCCCCGCGTCATCGCGGTGACGCTGGCCCGCCACGCGCCGATCTTCGCCATCCTCTGCCTGCCCCCCGCCCTCGTCGCCCTGATCGAGCGCGAATGGGCGCTCGCCGCCGTCCTCGGGCTGCCCGCGCTCGGCGCGGCCGGGGTGCAGGTGGCCGCGCGCGGGCACGACCTGCCGGACGACCTGCGCGAGATCGAGGCGCTTCTCAGCGTCGCCATCGTCTTCGGCCTGAGCGCGCTCCTGACCGCGCCCGCCTTCGTGGTCCTCGGAATGCCGCCCGCCGCCGCCCTCTTCGAGGCGATGAGCGGCACGACCACGACCGGGCTCAGCATGGCGGAGGACACCGAGGCCTGGCCGCTCGCCGGCCATGTCCTGCGCGCCTGGACGCAGTGGTGCGGCGGCCTCGTGATCGCCACGGCGGTCCTCGCGCTGCTGATCCCCTCGGGCCTGCCCGCCCGCAAGCTCGGCAAGGCGGAGATCGAGCAGGGCGACCGCATCGCCTCCACGCGGCGGCAGGCGCAGCAGCTTCTGGGCGTCTATGTCGGGCTCACCCTCGTCATGGGCGCGGTCAACACCGTGACGATCCCCGGCTGGCGCGACGGGCCGCTCCTGACGCTGACGGCGATCTCGACGGCGGGCTTCTCGCCGCGCGCCGACAGCCTCGCTTCCTACGGGCCGCTCGGGCAGGGCACCGTCATGCTGACGGCCATCCTCGGGGCCGTGTCGCTCCTGACATTCGTTCTTGTCCTTCAGGGCAAGTGGCGCGACGCCTGGAGCCTCGGCTCGCTCCGTCGCGTCGTTCTGGCCGTCCTCGCCTTCTCGGCCGTCTGTGCGGGCATCCTGATCCTGCAGGGCGCGGCCCTGGTCGAGGTCTACGAGGGCGTGCTGAACCTCGTCTCCGGCCTCACCACGACGGGCTTCTCGACCGGCGCCATGCCGGCGCCGGGGCCGCTCCTCCTCGTGCTCGTCGTGGCGATGATCGCGGGCGGCGATGTCGGCTCGACGGCGGGCGGGTTCAAGCTCGCGCGGATCGGCGTCCTTCTCGACGTCTTCGGCCACGCCTTCCGCCGGCCGAGCCTGCCGCCCCGCGCCGTGGCCCCGATCCGCCACCAGGGCACGCCGGTCCGGGACCGCACGATCTCGGGCATCCTCGCGCTCGTCTTCGTCTACCTCTGCGCGATGCTGCTCCTCTGGATGCAGGTCCTCGCCCACGGGGTCCCGGCGCTCCCCGCGCTCTTCGAGGTCGTCTCGGCGCTGTCGACCGTCGGGCTCTCGACCGGGATCGTGGGCCCGGACCTCAGCCTCGACCTCACCCTCTCGCTCACCTTCGCCATGTGGCTCGGGCGGCTCGAGTTCATCGCCGTCCTGCTGCTCTTCGCGCCCCGGACGTGGACCGGGCGCTGACCGCCGGAAAGGACCCCAAGCCATGCGCATCGTCATCCTCGGCGCCTCCCGCTTCGGCGAGGCCATCGCCGCCACCCTCATCGACGCGGGCCACGAGGTCGTCATCATCGACCGTTCCCGCGAGAAGCTGGAGGAACTGGCCGAGCGGCTCGACTGCGGGATGCTCGAGGGCGACGGCACGATGCCGACGACGCTCCGCGAGGCCTGGCGCGACGAAGACGACGTCTTCGTGGCGATGACCAACGCGTCGGAGGACAACATCCTCGCCGCCCTCGTCGCCCGCTCCATCGGCTTCGGGCGGGTGATACCGCAGATCCTCTCCAACGAGCTCCTGAACGTCTGCGAGGAGCTCGACCTGAAGGACGTCATCAACCCGCACGCCACCGTCGCCCGCGACTTCGCCGAGGCGCTTCAGGACCGGGCCGAGCTCGACCACGACACCGCGCTGTCCGGCGCCCTCGCGCTGAAGCGGGTCCACGTCCCCGCCCGGCTGGCCGGGGAGAGCTACGGCGCGCTCGACCTGCCCGACGACATGCGCGGCGTCGCGCTGATCCGCGACGAGGAGGAGCGGCTCCTCTCCGACGATCTCGAGCTCGCGGAGGGCGACCACATCCTCTTCGTGCTGCCCCGCGACGACCTCGACGAGCTCGGGCGGCGTTTCCGGGGCGAAGAAGAAGAAGAGCGGCAGCCGTGACGGGGCGCCGCAGGAACCGCGCACGGGGGCACGGGATTGAGATGGGCAATTCAAGCTGAAGAAGGACACCGAGAGATGCCGACGAATTTCGCCCAAGGCCTGAACCAGGACGCCCGCGCCGAGGTCGTCGACCTGCTGAACGCCAACCTGGTCAACACGATCAGCCTGACGCTGGCGGTGAAGCAGGCGCACTGGAACCTCAAGGGGCCGGGCTTCATCGGCGTCCACGAGCTTCTGGACGACGTGGCCGACCGCCTGCGCGAGGCCGCCGACACGATGGCCGAACGCGCGGTGATCCTCGGCGGCCACGCCAAGGGCACCGTGGAGTTCGCGGCCGAGAAGGCGACGCTCGACGCCTACCCGCTCGAGGAGAGCGACATCGAGGTCCACGTGAAGGAGCTGAAGGCCCGCTTCATGGAACTCGGCCACGCGCTGCGCGAGGCCATCGAGGTGGCCGAGAAGGCGGGCGACGAGGACACCGCCGACCTCTTCACCGAAGTCAGCCGCACCGTGGACAAGGACGCCTGGTTCATCGGCGCCAACGCCAAGGCCGCCTGAGGCCGCGGGGCCGCCCGGGCAGGGTGGCCCCTTGCACTTTTCAGGCATCCATCCTTGCACTCATGGGGGCTCATCGGCCCGCTTCCGCCCGCCACCCCGACAAATCCCGACCCCGATCCCCGATTGGGGGCTCAGGCGTCCTTGCCGTCCTCGGGCAGCACCTCCACCCCGGTCACGAGGATGATCTCGCAGCCGCCGATGATCGAGCTGTCGTCCCGCCGCGTGGAGGAGCGCCAGGCCGCGATGCCGTTGCCCGTCACCTCCACGAGATAGCCGCGCAGGCGCACGCGCTGGCCCACCTCCACGGCCATCAGCGCCGCGTGGACCTCCGCGTCGGCCGGGATCAGGTGGTTGTTGGTGACCTGCTCCTCCCAGCCGTCGAACAGCACCTCGGGCGGCGCGCGGTAGCGCACGCCGCGGATCACCGCCCGGAAGGAGATCGCCTCCGCCCGCCCGGGCTCGGCCAGCCGGCCCCAGACGATCCCGAGGTCGAGCGGCGAGATGGCGCTCGTGGCGTCGTTGCGGAACTCGCGCCGCGTGACGACGCGGCCCTCGAGGACGTAGCCGTGGAGAAGCTCCGCCTCGAACCCCTCGGCGAGCGGCACCCGCATCGCGGCGATGTCGGTCTGCGCGGGCGAGCCGTCGGGGCGTGCGGTGAAGGGCAGTGCCGGGAAACGCGCGGCATCGACCGAGGTCGCCGGCGCCGCGCGCGGAGCATTCTGCTCCTGCGCCATCGTCAGGATGAATGCGGCTGCCGCGATCCCGAACAGGGTGATCCTCGCCCCTTCGTCGAACATCGGCGGTGTGCCTTTCCCGAACTGCGCGGGACGGGGCCTAGCAGGTCAAAACGGCAGCATTTTGGTCGGATTTCGTGCGGCTCGGGCCGAGGATGCGGCGGACCGCGCAACGGCGGGCGGGGTCCGGGGCCGCGCCGACCCGCCCGGCGGCCCCTGCGCGGCGGCGTTCCCGCCGCCCCGGAGACCGCGGACGGGCCGCACCGACCCGCCCGTCGGCGCCCGATGCCCCGCTCGGCGGCGGGATGCCCGCGTCGGGGCTCAGTCCGTCTCCGCCGTGTCCAGCGGCACCGGCACGTAGGCGTAGCTGCCGCCGCGGAAGAGGCGCACCAGCATCGGGCCGTCGCGCTCCATGGCGCGCTCCACGGCGTCGCGCAGCGTCTCGACCTGGCCGACGACGGCGCCCGCCGCCTCGTTGATGACGTCGCCCGGCACGATGCCGGCCGCCTCCGCGGGACTGCCCGGCTCCACCCGCTGAACGAGCAATCCCGCCACCTCGTTCGGGATGCCGTATTGCGCGCGCAGGTCGCCCGAGAGCGGCGCGACG
>NZ_JBQLZP010000236.1:0-2674 GCF_052168335.1 Roseicyclus sp.
GCCAGAAGCGCGCCGATCAGCCCGAAGGCCTGCATCCGGTTGCCGCCCCGGCGCGAGGCATCGATCCAGAGGAGGAAGGTGAAGGCCCCGATCAGCCCGTAGACGCCGGGATAGCCGCCGATCAGCGGATAGGGGCTGTCGAGGAGCAGGACGTAGACCAGCGCCCCGAAGACGGCCGAGGCCCAGAACACGCTCACGAAGGCGAGCGGCGAGAAGACCTCGGCCACCATCTTGCCGATGGCGAGCACGAAGACGACGACGAAGGCCGCGTGGACGAAGCTCCCGTGGATCAGCGGATAGGTCACGAAGCGCAGGAGCTGGTCGGGCGGGAAGATGCCGTTCGCGAGCATCCAGTCCGCCACCTCGTCGAGCACGGCGTAGTCCTGCATCGCGGCCAGCCGCCAGCCGACGCCCCCCTGCCCGCCCAGGAACCCCGCCGTGGCGAGCTGGAACATCAGCTCGAGCCCGGCGATGACGACGGCCAGCGCCACGACGACGGGCGGCAGCGCGTTGAAGGGCGAGACGTTGTGGTTCTCCATTGGGCCTGCCCCTCGGTTGACGCCGATTTCCCCCGTGGGTAAGCGAAGCGGCGGTGCTTGGCCAGAGGGGGCCGGGCCCGATCCACGGGAAGGCAGGACATGGCCGAGGCTCCGAACACGAACGCGCATTTCACGCCGCGGGTCTTCTCCGGCATCCAGCCCTCGGGGGGGCTGACGCTCGGCAACTACCTCGGCGCGATGAAGCGCTTCGTCGAGATGCAGGACGCGGGCTCGCACGAGACGATCTACTGCATGGTCGACCTCCACGCGATCACCGCGACGCTGCCGCCGGCCGACCAGCTCCGCCACAACACGCGCGAGCTCTGCGCGGGCTTCCTCGCCATCGGGATCGACCCCGAGAAGTCGATCCTCATCAACCAGAGCCAGGTGCCCGAGCACGCGCAGCTCGCCTGGATCTTCAACTGCGTCGCCCGGATGGGCTGGATGGGGCGCATGACCCAGTGGAAGGACAAGGCCGGCAAGAACGCCGAGGCGGCCTCGCTGGGCCTGTTCGCCTATCCCGCGCTGATGGCCGCCGACATCCTCGTCTACCACGCGACGCACGTGCCCGTCGGCGAGGACCAGAAGCAGCACCTCGAGCTCACGCGCGACATCGCCGCGAAGTTCAACCACGACTACGGCGTGGACTTCTTCCCGCTCACCGAGCCCGTGATCGAGGGCGTGGCGACGCGCGTGATGAACCTGCAGGACGGCACGAAGAAGATGTCGAAGTCCGACCCCTCGGACCGGACGCGCATCAACCTGACCGACGACGCCGACGCGATCGCGAAGAAGTTCCGCAAGGCCAAGACCGATCCCGACCCGCTTCCCGAGAGCGTCGCGGGGCTCGAGCACCGGGCCGAGGCGCGCAACCTCGTGAACATCTACGCGGCGCTGGCCGGGACGACGCAGCAGGCGGTCCTCGACGAGCACGCGGGCGCGATGTTCGGGCATTTCAAGGTGGCGCTCGCCGACCTCGCGGTGGCGAAGCTGGCGCCGATCTCGACCGAGATGAAGCGCCTGATGGCCGACCCGGGCGAGATCGACCGCATCCTCGGGCGCGGCGCCGAGCGCGCGCGGGAGATCACCGTGCCGATCCTGCAGAAGACCTACGACATCGTGGGCATGCTGCGGAGCTGAGCCCCGCCGAATTTTCGTACGAAAATTCGCACCCGCGCCCCGGTCCGCGAAATGCGCACAGGGGGCCTGCGGTCGCGCGTCTTTCCTTGCACCGGCGCCGGGGGCATCTTCGGGGCGAAGGAGACACGCCCATGTCCTACCAAGCCGATCCCGGAACCCGCGTCGGTCACGTCCACCTCAAGGTCGCGGACCTCGAGCGCGCCGTCGCCTTCTACCGCGACGTGATGGGCTTCGACCTCGTCCAGCGCTACGGCTCGCAGGCCGCCTTCCTCTCGGCGGGCGGATACCATCACCACATCGGCCTCAACACCTGGGAGAGCCGGCGCGGCCATCCGCCGGGGCCGGGGACGACCGGCCTCTACCACGTCGCCTTCCTCTATCCCGATCGCCCGGCCCTCGCGCGCGCGCTCGCGCAGGTCGTGGCCGCGGGCGTTCCCATCGACGGGGCGGCGGATCACGGCGTGTCCGAGGCCATCTACTTCCGCGACCCGGACGGCAACGGCATCGAGATCTACCGCGACCGGGACGCGGCGGAGTGGCCGAGGAAAGCCGATGGAACGCTCGACATGGTCAATGCACCCCTTGATCTGCGCGCATTGCTCGCCGAGGCCTGAGCCGCAGTTCTGCGCGCCAGCGCACATGTTAGCGCTGACTGTTTCATTGGACTTTTACAATCGCAGGACATATAACCCCCGGACACAGCGAAAACCGAAGAGAAGGGGATAAGCCATGCGCAAGACGCAAATGGCAGGGCGTCGCCCTACCGAACGCATTGCCGTCCGTGCCGAGACCACCGGCACGTCGCTTCGTCTCCAGGGTCCGGCGCCGCGCCGGGCCGAGGACGCCGCCGCGCCCGTCAAGCCCGGCGAGGTCGGCCCCGACGGCGCGACCATGGACTACCAGATGGGGTTCTCCTCCGGGTCTTCCATCTGACCCGAGCCAAGCCTACCCTCCGCCCCGGACAACGGCGGAGGGTGACATGGCGACCGGCAACA
>NZ_JBQLZP010000237.1:0-4914 GCF_052168335.1 Roseicyclus sp.
CCAGGCGTCGTAGTCCTGCCGTGCGGCGGGCTCTGCGCGCCGGATCGAGCCCGCGGGCGCATAGGCCTGCGCCGTGCCGGTCAGGTTCGGCAGGTGCGGCTTCTCCCAGGTCTTGCGGGCGACGGGGCGCTCGGTCGGCGGCTCGTCCCAGGTGTGGTGCAGCCAGCCATGCCAGTCGGGGCTCACGCGGCTGGCCTCGGCCTCGCCGTTGTAGATGACCCAGCGCCGCTTGCCGTCCTTCGAGCGGTAGAAGACGTTGCCGTTCTCGTCCTCGCCCACCTTCACGCCGTGGCGCGCGGTGAAGATCTGCGTGCCGAGGGTCTGGCCGTTCCACCAGGTCACAAGGCGCTTGATGAAGCTCAGCATGTGTCGTCGCCTCCGATGGGGCCGTCCCGGCCTCGTCCGCTCGGCCCACCCTATGCCTCAAGCGGCAGGGCAGGTCCAGTGCGCCGGATGGCACCCGGTGTCGCGGCGCGCGGGGCGGCCGGGCGTTCCGGCCAAGGCGCCCGCGCGCGTCCGGGCGTTCCGCCGATGCGTGCGGGCCGGGAAGACCGGACTGCCGCCGCTGACCCCGCGCACCGCCCGGCCCTATCCGCCGCGCGCACTCGCGCGCCCGTTGTTCCGGGGGCGCGCTTGCCCTAATGCTGCACGAAACCACCGGATGAGGGAGGAATTCACCATGACCGACGGCCCGAGCTACGGCTTCGACACGCTCCAGATCCATGCGGGCGCCCGCCCCGACCCGGCCACGGGCGCGCGGCAGACGCCGATCTACCAGACCACCGCCTACGTCTTCCGCGACGCCGAGCACGCCGCCGCCCTCTTCAACCTCCAGGAGGTGGGCTACATCTACTCGCGCCTGACGAACCCGACCGTCGCCGTCCTGCAGGAGCGGATCGCGACGCTCGAGGGTGGCGTCGGGGCCGTCTGCTGCTCCTCCGGGCACGCGGCGCAGATCATGGCGCTCTTCCCGCTGATGGGGCCCGGCCGGAACGTCGTGGCCTCGACGCGCCTCTACGGCGGGACGGTCACGCAGTTCAGCCAGACGATCCGCCGCTTCGGCTGGTCCGCGAAGTTCGTCGACTTCGACGATCTCGACGCGGTCCGCGCCGCCATCGACGAGGACACGCGCGCCGTCTTCTGCGAGGCGATCGCCAACCCCGGCGGCTACATCACCGACCTGCCCGCCATCGCCGACATCGCGGACGCGGCCGGCCTGCCGCTGATCGTCGACAACACTTCGGCGACCCCCTACCTGTGCCGCCCGATCGAGCACGGCGCGACGCTGGTGGTGCATTCCACGACGAAATACCTCACCGGCAACGGCACCGTGACGGGCGGCTGCATCGTCGATTCGGGCCGCTTCGACTGGTCCGCCTCCGACAAGTTCCCCTCGCTCAGCCAGCCCGAGCCCGCCTATCACGGCCTGAAGTTCCACGAGACCTTCGGGCCGCTCGCCTTCACCTTCCACGGCATCGCCATCGGCCTGCGCGACCTCGGCATGACGATGAACCCGCAGGCGGCGCATTACACGCTGATGGGGATCGAGACGCTGTCGCTGCGGATGGAGCGGCACATCGAGAACGCGGTGAAGATCGCCACCTGGCTCGAGAACGATCCGCGCGTGGACTACGTGACCTACGCCGGCCTGCCGTCGTCGCCCTACCGCGACCGCGTCGCCCGGATCTGCCCCAAGGGCGCCGGCGCGCTCTTCACCTTCGCGGTGAAGGGCGGCTACGAGGCCTGCGTCAAGTTCGTCGACGCGCTCGAGATCTTCAGCCACGTCGCGAACCTCGGCGACACGCGGAGCCTCGTCATCCACTCGGCCTCGACCACGCACCGGCAGCTCTCGCCCGAGCAGCAGAAGGCCGCGGGCGCGGCGCCGAACGTGGTGCGGCTGTCGATCGGGATCGAGGATGCGGACGACCTGATCGCCGATCTCGACCGCGCGCTCTCGGCCGCGACGGCCTGACCCGCGGCCTGCGCCGGGCCGCGGTTATCCACAGGTTTCGGGACTTATCCACAGATCGCGGGCCACCCGGCAACGGGCTGGCCCGCAAGGCTTTTTCTACCGGCGAATCCGGGCTAGACTGAAATCCGCCGATATGGGGGCTGCGACGCCGGGAACATGTTTTCCCCGTCGCACGCTTCCTATATGGAGGAACGATTGTCGGGCGCGGGCCCGGCAGAGACGGCAGAGGTCGGCCTTGACGGTACATTTGGCCCTATTGATCACGTCCGACGGGATCGCGCTTGCCCACAGGCAGCGCGCCGGGCACTGGACGATCCTCGGCGACGCGGCCTTCGCGGCCCCGGACCTCGACTCGGCGATGGCCGGGCTGCGCGCGCAGGCCGATGCACGCGAGGGCGAGGGCGCGGCCGCGATCCTCGTGCTGCCGGACGACCAGATCCTCTACACCTCGCTGACCGCGCCGACCTCCGACCCCGAGATCACCGCCTTCCGCATCGAGGAGGGGCTCGAGGGCCTGACGCCCTATGCGGTCTCGGAACTCGTCTACGACTGGCGCGCGGTCGAGTCGGACCGCGTGAAGCTCGCCGTCGTCGCGCGCGAGACGCTGGACGAGGCGCGCGGCTTCGCGGCCTCGCACGGCTTCACCGCGGCGGGCTTCGGCGCGATGCCGCCGCAGGAGCGTTTCCCCGGCGTGCCGCTCTTCGATCTTTCGCCCGAGGCGCATGGCCTGAGCTTCCCCGAGGAGGGCATCGCCTTCGGCCCGGACACCTGGCCCGACGCGCCCGAGCCTGAACCCGAGGCGGAGGCGGAACCCGAGCCCGGGGAGGCTGCCGCCGGGACCGACGCGCCTGCCGGAGAGGCGCACGCGGACGAGCCACAGGCGGACGAGGCCGAAGCCGCGGCGCCCGACGCCGGGGACGAGGCCCCCGAGCCGGAGGCGGAGGAAGCGACCGCTGAGGGCGAGGAACCCGACGAGCCCCCCGCGGAGGAGGAAGACGCCGCCGAAGCGCAACCCGAGCATCCTGAAGCCGAGGCGGAGGCCGAGGAGGCCGACCGCGACCCCGAGGAGGTTCTCGCCGCCGCGGCCGAGCGCGGCAGGGCGTCCCCGGCCTTCGAGACGGCCCCCGGCCACGAGGCTCCGCCGCTCGAGGACTGGGCGCTGTCGGGGCCCGTGGCCCCGCTCGAGACGGATGACGACCTGCCGCCCGCGCCCTCCGCAGCGGTCCTTGCCGCGCGCAAGGCGAGCGAGGCCTTCGGACGCGGCGAGGCGGCTCCGGCCTTCTCCACGCGCGGCGAGCCCGTCCCCGCCCGCGAGGACGAGGACACGCAGGAGACACCGCGCCGCTCGCGGATCGGCGGCCTCTCGGCGGGCGGCGTCGCGGAGGACGAGGACGACGCCGCGGCCCGCGGCGCGCGCAACCCGTTGGCGGAACGGCTGTCGCGTGTGCGCGACGTCAGCCGCGAACGGCCGAGGGAGCCCGCCGCGCAGGACCCCGACGCGGCGCTCCGCCCGGCGCCCCGTCGTGAGGATGGCCGCACCGTCAAGCCGGTCGTTCCGCCGCGCGGACGCCTCGGCGCAGCACCGGCGGAACCGCCCCGCAAGGGCCGCCTCACGGGCTTCGTCGCACCGCCGACGGAGGCCGGACCGGCGACGGAGCCGGGCGGCGCCCGGCGCACGCTCGGCGACCGGCTTTCGGGCTTCATCTCGCGCGGACGGGAAGAGGCGGCGGCGGAACGCTCCACCGAGGCCCCCGGACGGCTGACCGCGCTCGGCGACGCGCTGCGCGCGGAGGACGCGCCCGACGACACCCGCACGCCCGCCCCCGGCCAGACCGGAGCCGGGGACAGCAACCTCACCACCGGCCTTCTCGGGCGGAACCCCGATCAGGGCACCGGCCGGTCCTTCCGCACCGGGCTCCTGCTGACGGTGATCCTCCTGATCCTGCTGGCCGCCATCGCGGTCTGGTCGGCGCTTTTCCTGCCCGACAGCCCGGTCGCACGCCTCTTCGGCAGCGCGGAGGTGGCGACCGAGGACCCCCTCGACGCGCCCGCGGCGCCCCAGGCGATCACCGCGCCGCCCGCCATCGGGGAAATCGCGGAGGTGGACGTCCCGCCCGGCCGCCTTCTGGACGAAGAGCCGGCCGCGAGCGCGGCGGCGCCGGCCGAACCCGCGCCCGAGCCGCCGGTCGAGCCGCTGATGGAGGACGAGGCGGCGGCCGACGGCGTCGAATTCGTCCTTCCGACCGAGGAGACGGCGACGGCCCTCGCCCCCGGCCCGCCCGAAGCCGGCGCGGCCGATGCCGGTGCGACCGATGCCGTTGCCGGCGCCGCCGAAGCCGATGCGGTTGCGGCCGACGCGCCCCAGGTGGCCGAGGTGGCCGAGGCGCCCGCCCCGGTGCCGCCGCTGCCGCCCCTGCCGGAGGCCGACCTTCCGTCGGTCGAGCAGGCCACCGCGGATTACGAGCAGTTCGGCATCTGGCAGCTTCCGCCCGAGCGGCCCGACCTCGAGCCGCTCGACACGCTGTCGGACCTCACGATGGCCTCCGTCGACAGCACCGTGGGCGCGCTCGACGCCGTCTCCCTCGCGCCGCCGCGCGTCGATCCCGCCGAGGGCTTCGCCCGCGTGCCGCCGCCGCCGCCCTTCGGAGAGCGGCCCCAGACGAACGCAGCCGGCCTCGTCGTGGCGACGCCCGAGGGCGTCGTGACGCCCGACGGGGTCCGCGTGACCGCCGGCAGCCCGCCGGTCCTGCCGATCCCCCGCCCGGGAGAGGCCGTGCTGCCCGAGCCGCCGCCGGTCTTCTCGATCGAGGACGCGATCCTCGGCACCTTCCGCCCGACGCCGCGCCCCGACGACCTCGGCGCGGTGGAGGCCCCCGCCCTGCCGAACGCCGAGCCGGAAACCGCGCGCGCCTCGCTCGCGCCGCAGCCCCGCGCGCTGACCG
>NZ_JBQLZP010000238.1:0-2575 GCF_052168335.1 Roseicyclus sp.
CCCCTCGCGGCAGAGCCTGCCGGGACGCCCGACGCCCCGGACGCATCGCCGCAGGAGGATCTCTTCGCCGCCGCGCGGCCGGACGCGACGCCCGCCGGCGACGCCCTGGCGCCCGAGCCCGATTCCGCCCTCGAGGCGGAGGAACCGGAGGCGGCCCATGACCCCGGCCCGGCACCCGTTCCCGCGGCCCGGACGCCCTCCACCGCCGCAGCGCTCGACCGGCTCGCGGCCCTCGCCACCACGCCGGGCGCCGTCGACCCGGCGGCGCGCGCCGCGCTCGCGCGGCTGAAGGCGCGGATCGAGGCACCGGTCTGACCGCACCACGATCGGGACGGCCCTCTTGCGCCTGTCCGACAAATCGTTAGAAGGCACCCCAAGTCGGGCTATGGCGCAGCCTGGTAGCGCGTCCGTCTGGGGGACGGAAGGTCGCAGGTTCAAGTCCTGCTAGCCCGACCAACACCACCCCACCCAGCAAGCGGCAAGGGCCTAACCGGCCTTGCCCTCGGCGTCGCGCCGGTCTTTTCTGTGCCACGCCGAACCGCGGGGAGAGGGCCAGAGCATGACCGACAGCGCCGAAGGGGTCCTTCCCGACCACGCGATCCGCGCGCTGATCGAGGCGGGCGCGATCCGTGCCGCGACACCCATCGACGCGGGCCAGGTCCAGCCGGCGAGCCTCGACCTCCGGCTCGGGGATGTCGCCTACCGCGTGCGCGCCTCCTTCCTCACCGGGCGGGGCCGCCGCCTCGCCGACCGCCTGCCCGAGTTCGAGATGCACCGGATGGCGCTGACCGACGGCGCGGTCCTCGAACGCGGCTGCGTCTACGTCGTGCCGCTGATGGAGGCGCTGGAGCTTCCCCCGGAGATCTCGGCGGTCGCCAATGCGAAGAGCTCCACGGGGCGCGTCGACTGCCTCACGCGGGTCATCACCGACGACGGGACCGAGTTCGACCGCATCGCGCCGGGCTACGCGGGGCCCCTCTTCGCCGAGATCTGCCCGCGCTCCTTCTCGGTGCTCGTGCGGCCGGGGCTGCGGCTGAACCAGATCCGCTTCCGCCGGGGCGAGGCGGTGCTGACCGATGCCGAGCTCGAAGCCCGCCACGCCGGGAGCCCGCTCGTCTCGGGCGGCGACGGCGCGCTCATCGACGACGGGCTCGGCTTCTCGGTCGACCTCTCGCCCGGGCCGGGCGGCCTCGTCGGCTACCGGGCCAAGCCTCATGCCGGCGTCATCGACCTGACGCGCACGGGCGCGCACGCCGTCGAGGAGTTCTGGGAGGAACTTCGCCCCGAGAAGGGCCACGTCATCCTCGATCCCGGCGCCTTCTACATCCTCGTCAGCCGCGAGGCGGTGTCGATCCCGCCCGACTGCGCCGCCGAGATGGCCCCCTACGTCGCGATGGTGGGCGAGTTCCGGGTGCATTACGCGGGGTTCTTCGATCCCGGCTTCGGCCACGGCGTCCCGGCGCGTGGCGTCCTCGAGGTGCGCTGCCACGAGGCGCCCTTCGTGCTGGAACACGGGCAGGTCGTGGGCCGCCTCGTCTACGAGCGCATGGCCTCCCTGCCCGAGCGCCTCTACGGCGCCGATCTCGCCTCGAACTACCAGGGCCAGGGGCTGAAACTGTCCAAGCACTTCCGCGCCTGAACGGATCTGCCCGTTTTCCGACCCACGTTTCCGTGATCGCCGCCTGGGGCGCCGTTTCTTTTGCCTTTCGGACGGCGCGTGTTACCTTGCGTCATACGACGACGACCAACCGATCTTTCCGACAGGAGACGCGACATGTCGATCAAGACCCTCTTGGCCGCCCTCGTGCTCACCGCGGCACCCGGCCTCGCGATGGCCGAGTGCAGCTGGGGCGCCAACCACCAGACGACGATGAGCTGCGCCGAAGGCAGCACCTGGGACGCGACCACGCAGGCCTGCGTGCCCGTCGTCAGCAGCTGAGCCGACGCCAGACGAATTCCCGGCCCGCGCGCGATGCCCTGGCGCGCGGGCCTTTTGTTGCCCCAAAGGTCTCCGCATGACACCGCCCACTCCACGACCCGGGACTCCCGGCGCGCGCACCCGCTCGATCACTGCGGCGCGGAGCATCACGGGGACACTGGCCGCGGTCGGCTTCCTCCTGGCCGCCCCTGCGTCGCACGCGGTCGGCCCCGAGGATGACAGCCCTCCGGCGCCGACACCCACGACCACCGCCTGCGAGGACGGCACCGTCTGGGACGCGGCGCGCATGGCCTGCGTCTCGATCGAGCAGAGCGCCCTGCCCGAGGACATCCTGCGACGCACGGCGCGCGAGCTCGCCTATGCCGGGCGGAGCGACGACGCGCTCTCCCTCCTGGCCCTGTCGTCCGACCCCGCGGGGTCCGAGGTGCTGACCCTCACCGCCTTCGCCCATGGACGCGCGGGGCGGATCGACACCGCCCTGCCGATCTACGGGCGCGCGCTCGAGGCCGATCCCGACAACCTGCTGGCGCGTGCCTACATGGGTCTCGCCCTGATCGCGGCCGGACGCGGCGCGGACGCCGAGATCCAGCTCGACGAGATCCGCGCCCGCGGCGGCGCGGGGAGCTGGCCCGACCG
>NZ_JBQLZP010000239.1:0-2632 GCF_052168335.1 Roseicyclus sp.
CGGACGCTGGTTCTTTCCGTCGGACATGCCTGTCTCGCTCGACCCATCTTCTGACCGCTGCGACCGCTCTGTCAGATCGGGCTGAAGACCGCGTTAAGCGTGCCGCGTCTCCGTGCGCACGACCGGCGCGGGAGCGGAGGCCTGCGGCGATGAGCGCGATCCGCTTTCCTTCGAAACGGCCGCCGGCAGGCAAGGCGCGTCATGACATCAGCCGGTGGCGTTGGGCGGCGACGGGCATGCAGGCCGCCACGGCGGCTCCGTCGAGTTCGGCCTCCGGCGAGGTCTCCGCCGCGACGAGGCCGAGCAGGTCCGCGAAGCCGCGCGCTTCCTGCCGCAGCAGGTCGATTGCCTGGAGGACCAGCGGGTCTGCGGTGACCGCGCCATCGATGACCGCCTGGCCGACCGCCGCGTCGAGCCGGACGAGGGCATCGGCCTGGAACGCCGCCTCCGTGGCGCAGGCGAGGAGCATTTCCCGCGCCGTCGGGTTGCGAAAGAGGTGCGGGGCGTCCTGTGGCGGGCCGCCGTTGTCCTCGACGATCAATGCAGCGTTCCCACGACCTGCTCGATGCAGGTCTTGAGGCCCATGGTCGAGAAGGGCTTCGTCAGGAAATTGTTCATTCCCAGTTGCTGGCCGCGCGTCAGGACCTCGCGGTCGGCGCGTCCCGTGATCAGGATGAAGCCGATGCGTTGCGTGCTGCGGTTGCGCCGCAGCGCCTCGAGGAGGGTCAGGCCGTCCATCCCGGGCATGTTGTAGTCCGAGATCACGAGGTGCACGGGGCTCGCGACGAGACTGCGCAGGGCGGTGGCGCCGTCCGTCTTGTAGTCGACGTGCCGCAGCCCGATCTCCTCGAGCGCGTTCTCGATCAGGCCCCGACTGACCGACATGTCGTCGACGACCATGATTTGGAGGCTGTTCTTCAGGGACATGGCTGTGTCTCGATCCTCGTCTGCGGCTTGGGTTCAGGTCCTCGCGAGGAGGCCTCACTTGGTGGAAAGCGTCGTCCGGCGGTATTGCGTGACGCCCGCGGGCTGCAGCAGCGGCTCCAGATCGGCGTCGACGCGCTCGGAATGTCCGACGAAGAGCGTGCCGCCGGGGCGAAGCCGCTCCGCGAAGCGCCGCCAGAGGCGCAGCCGCGTCTCGGCGTCGAAATATATGACGACATTCCGGCAGAAGATGACGTCGAAGGAGCCGGCGAAGGGCCAGGCGCCGAGAAGGTTCAGTTCCTCGAAGCGGATGATCGACCTGAGAGCCGGATCAACGGCGAAACTCCCGTTGTCCTGTCGTCGCGTGTATCGCGAAACCGCGGCGGGCAGGGGGTGCCCGTTCTGGGGCGGCGCGTAGATGCCGCGCCGGGCCTTCTCGACCATCTCGGGGTCGATGTCGGTGGCGAGGATCCGGACATCCGCCGCCTGCACCCCGGACCAGGCTTCGGCCAGCGTCATCGCGATGCTGTAGGGTTCCTCTCCGGACGAACAGCCGGCGGACCATATGCGGATCCGGTCGCCGGCCCGTGCTCGTTCGCTCAGTTCGGGCACGAGGCCCTTCAGGACGTCGAAATGCACCGGTTCCCGGAAGAAGCTCGTCACGTTCGTGGTGATCGCAGAGACGAGTTCGCGCCGCTCCTCGTCGCCCGCGCCGGACTCGAGCAGCCGCCGGTACTCCGAGAATTCCGAAAGCCCGAGCTTGCGCAGGCGCCGCGACAGCCGAGAGACCAGCATGCTGCGCTTTCCGTCGTTGATCACGATGCCGGTCTGCGCGTGGATGACCCGCGCGAAGGCATTGAAGTCCGCATCCGACATCGTGGCCGGTGCCGTCTCCGCCGAACCTGAGGGGACCGCTGTCGACATCATGCCCTGTCGGTGGCGAGTTCGGGGAGAACGCGGGCGAGGTCGATCTTTCGGAGCATGCGCCCGTCCTCGAAGGTCACGACGTTGCTGATGAAGTCGCGCGCGACCTCGGACGCGATGTCCGGCACGTGCCGCATCGCGGTGTCGTCGATGGTCAGGATGTCGGACACGACATCGGCCAGAAGGCCGACCGTCTGATCACCGATCATCACGATGATGATGATGTGGCGGGCGCAGGGCTGCGTCGCCCCGAAGCCGAGCCGCGCGGAAAGGTCGACGACCGCGACCACCGATCCTCGCAGGTTGACGACGCCTTTCACGTAGTCCTGCGAGTGGGGCAGGACCGTCGTGGGGGTCCATCCGCGGATTTCCCTCACGACGCCGATGTCGATGCAGAAATCCTGCTCGGCCACGCGGAAGGAGACGACATCGCGCCGGCCGGGAGTGTCATGGGCACTGTTCTGAAGCATTGTCTACTCGTTGGCTGCAAGCGGAGGGGTGGGGACTTCGGGCGCCGCGGCGGCGATGATCTCCTCGGGATCGACGATGAGCGCGATCCGCCCGTCGCCCAGGATCGTCGCCGCCGAGATGCCGTGGATCGCACCGTAGCTTTCCTCGAGGCTCTTGATGACGACCTGCCGCTGGTCATGGATGATGTCGACGGCGAGCGCAGCGCGGCGCCCGGCCTCGCACTCGACGAGGAGGAGGACGTTCCGCTCTCCGGTGTCGGCGGGGAGCTCATTCCGATCATCGACCTCGCGGAGGTCTTCGGCATCGCCCACCC
>NZ_JBQLZP010000240.1:0-3177 GCF_052168335.1 Roseicyclus sp.
GCCACGGGACGCTGCGTTTCTCCTACGCGCGGGGCACGGCCGAGATCGAGGAGGGCGTCGCGCGCCTCGTCCGGTTCTTTCGCGCCGGCTGAGCCGCCGGAACCGCTTGGGCGGGAGGCGCCGATCTGCTAGGGGAGACGGCAGGACACCAAGACCGGGACCAAGCCCGTGCGCCGAGCAGTTCTGAGCCTTCTTCTCGCCCTCGCGGCGAGCCTCGCGCCCCTTGCCGCCGTGGCGCAGGGCTTCGGCGCGCTGGCCCGCGTGCTGCCGGGCGAGAGCGTCGTCGAGGCCGGGGAGGAGGGCGTCACGCTTATCCTCGGCCTCAGCCAGCCCGTGCCGTTCCGCGTCTTCACGCTGGCCGATCCCTGGCGGGTGGCGATCGACTTCCGCGAGGTGCTCTGGGACGGGCTGCCGGAGGGGTTCGGAGAAGGTGTCCCCGGCCTTCAGGCGGTCGAGACGGGGGCCGCGCTCGATCCGGGCTGGTCGCGCATCGTCCTGACCCTCGCCGCGCCCATGGCGCCCCGCATCGCCGCGATGGAGACCGACGAGGCGAGCGGCGCGGCCTTCGTGCGCGTGGACCTCGGCCCCGTGACGGAGGAGGCGTTCCGCGCGCGCGCCGGCCTCCCGCCGGGGATGGCGTCCGATAGCGGGCCCGAGGCCGAGGCGGTCGCGCGCAGCGACGGGCGCCTCGTCATCGTGCTCGACCCCGGCCACGCCGGCGTCGATCCGGGCGCGGTGCGCGGCGAGCATACCGAGGCCGACCTCGTCCTCACCTTCGCGCGCGAGCTGGCGGACGCGCTGCGCCGGACCGGGCGTGCCGAGGTCGTCCTCACGCGGGAGGCGGATGTCTTCGTGCCGCTGCCGACCCGCGTGACCATCGCGCGGGCGGCGAACGCGGACGCGCTGGTTTCGATCCACGCCGATGCGCTGGCCGAGGGCAGGGCGCGCGGGGCCACCGTCTACACGCTGTCGGACACCGCGTCGGACGCGGCGAGCGCGGCACTGGCCGAGCAGCACGACCGCGCCGACCTCCTTCAGGGCATCGACCTCTCGCGGAGCGACGACGTGGTGGCGGGCGTCCTGATGGACCTCGCCCGCACCGAGACCGCGCCCCGCGCCGAGGCGCTGGCCGACCGGCTGGTGACGGCGATCGGCGTCGCCGACATGCGCCTGCACGGCCGGCCGCGCGGCGAGGCGGGGTTCACCGTGCTGCGGGCCGCCGATATCCCCTCGGTCCTCCTCGAGATCGGCTTCATGTCGGACGAAAGCGACCTCGAGAACATCCTCGACCCCGGATGGCGGGCGCGGATGCAGGCGGCGCTGGTCGAGGGGCTGCTCGACTGGGCGGAAACCGACGCCGTGCGGGCCGGGCTCCTGCGGCAGTAGGCGGTCACTTCCTCCGGGCGAGCCAGACGGAATGCCCGGCAAGCTCCGCGTCCTCGGGGCGGAACCACAGGACATCGAAGCCGTTCCCGTCGAGCAGCGCGCGATACTCCGCCGGATCGAGCGAGGCGTGGTAGACGGCCGATCCGCCGACCCGGCCCCAGGCCTCGCCCGCGCGCGGCCCGCTCGTGAAGAGGAGGGTCGCGTCCCGCGCCGCATGGGCGGCGAAGACGGCAATCATGGCGCGCTGGTCGTCGGGGGACAGATGGAAGACCGAGTTGAACGCGATCACGACATCGAAGCGCGGCCCGAGCGCAAGCCCGCGCATGTCGGCCAGCACGGCCTCGGCCCCCGGCACGCGCGCGCGGAACTCGGCGATCATCGCGGCGGCGCCGTCGACGCCGGTGACGGCATCGCCGCGCCGGTCGAACCACTCCGCGATGGGCTGCCCCGATCCGCAGCCGAGGTCGAGCACGCGAAGGCCCGGCGCGCGCCCTCCGACGGCGGCCAGAAGCGCCGGCTCCTCCCAGAGCGCGCGGTTCCGCGTCCGCGCCCAGTCGCGCGCCTCCCGCTCGTAGGCGGGCAGGATCGCCTCGGGGCCGGGGCGCTCGGGGTCTTCGTCCGACATCGGCGCGAGCCTCGCATCATCACGTCCGCGCGAAAAGCCGCTTCCCCGTCGCGCTTGCGTTTTGACCGGGGGCGCGCGCGCGTGTAGAAGACGCGGAACATCCGGCGGAAGACCGGCCAGTGACAAGAGCGCGTGACGGGGACGCGTGACAGGGACAGGTGACAGGGGCGGGGCCCCGCCGGCAGACTGGCGGGACCGGAATTTGAACCGGCGGGTAGGGATTGACGGATGTTCCGTTTCGTTTTCGGCATTTTCGGGTCGCTTTTCAGCACGATCGTGCTGGGCATCGTCGCGGCCGCGCTCGGCATCGGGGGGCTCCTGTTCCTCTACAGCCACGACCTGCCGGACCACGAGACGCTGTCGAACTACGCGCCGCCCACGATCAGCCGGATCTACTCGCGCGAGGGTGTGGTCGTGGACGAGTTCGCGACCGAGCGGCGCCTCTTCGTCGGCGCCGAAGAGATCCCGGACGTGGTCGCGAACGCCTTCATCTCGGCCGAGGACCGCAACTTCTGGGAGCATCAGGGCTATGACCCGCGCGCCATCGTCGCGGCCTTCGTCGAGGCGGTGCAGACGCGCGGCCAGAATGTGCGCGGCGCCTCGACCATCACCCAGCAGGTGATGAAGAACTTCCTCCTCGACGGATCGCGCACGGTCGAGCGCAAGGTGCGCGAAATCATCCTCGCGGCGCGGATCGAGCAGACGCTCTCGAAGGAGCGCATCCTCGAGCTCTACCTCAACGAGATCTTCCTGGGGCAGAACTCCTACGGCGTCGCCGCTGCCGCGCAGACCTATTTCAACGCGCCGCTCGAGGACCTGACGCTGGAACAGGCGGCTTATCTCGCGGCGCTGCCGCAGGCGCCCTCGAACTTCCATCCGGTCCGCGACTACGACCGCGCCGTGAACCGCCGCAACTACGTGCTGCGCGAGATGTTCGAGAACGGCTACATCTCCCGCGAGGAGATGGAGCGCGCCACCGCCGCGCCGCTCGAGACGGTGCAGGGCGGCCATATCGAGCCCTACCGGGCGACGGTGCCGCCGCGCAACTACTTCACCGACGAGATCCGCCGCCAGCTCTCGGCGCAGTATGGCGAGGACGACTTCTTCACCGGCGGCTATGCGGTGCGCGCCTCGATGGACGAGGACCTCCAGCGCGTCGCGGAACG
>NZ_JBQLZP010000241.1:0-2963 GCF_052168335.1 Roseicyclus sp.
CCGCGCGCGCTCATCCCCTACGCGCCGAACCTCGAGGATCAGCTGAGGGTGACGGCCGTCATGATCGCCGACGCCGCAAGGGAGCTTTGCGCATGAGCACGAACGAGATGACCGGCGGAGAGGCCCTCGTGCGGATGCTGCTCGCCCATGGCGCGGGGCCGATGTTCGGGATGGGCGGCTTTCAGCTTCTGCCGTTCTACGACGCCGCGCGGCGGCTCGGGCTGAACCATCACCTGATCAACGACGAACGCTGCGCCACTTTCGCCGCGGATGCCTATGCCAAGGTGTCCGGCCGCGTCGGCCTCGTCGACGCGACGCTCGGGCCCGGGGCGACGAACCTCGTGACCGGCCTTGTGGAGGCCCTGAACGCGGGCAGTCCGCTCGTCGCGATCGTCGGTGACGCGCAGCGCGACCATGCCGGCAAGAACATGACGCAGGAGACCGACCAGGTCGCGATCCTGCGCCCCGCCTGCAAGGAACTCATCCGCGTCGAGGCCGTCCACCGAATTCCCGAAGCGATCCGCCGCGCCTTCGCGGTCGCGACCTCGGGGCGTCCCGGGCCGGTGGTCGTGGATGTCCCCGAGGACGTGGCTCATGGCCTGCACGGGTTCGCCGACGACGACTTCGAGGCCGATCCGGCGCACCAGTCGGCGCCTGCGCTTCGCTGCCGTCCCGATGCCGAAGCGCTGGCGATCGCCGTCGGTCTGCTGGCGTCGGCCGAGCGCCCGCTGATGCTCTGCGGTGGAGGCGTCCACATCTCGGGAGCGACCGACGAGGTCGCGGCACTGGCCGAGGCCTGCGGCATCCCCGTGGCGCACACGATGACGGGCAAGGGCGCGATCTCGTGCCAGTCACCGCTGAATGCGGGGCTGTTCGGGCGCTACGATCGGATCGCCAACAAGCTCATAGAAGAAAGCGACTGCCTCCTCGTTGTCGGGTGCAAGCTGGGCGAGATCGCGACCAAGCGCTTCACCGTTCCGGCCCCCGGCAAGGTGCTGATCCATCTCGACATCGTGGCCGAGGAGATGGGGCGCACCTACAAGCCGACCGTGAAGCTCTGGGGCGATGCGAAGGCGGGGCTCCGGGACCTGCGCCAGTCTCTCGAGGGAACGGCCGCCCAGCAGCGCGGGGCGCGGGCGGACTACCTTGCACAGGTGCCTGCGCGGATGGAGGCGTGGCGCGGCGAGACGGTCGAGAAACGCCTTTCGGACGAGACGCCCGTCCACATGGGGCGGCTGATCACCGAGTTGAACCGGCTTCTGCCGGAGGACGGGTATCTCATCGCGGATGGTGGCTTCGCCGCGCATTGGGGCGGCCTTCTCTTCGACACGCGCCGCGCCGGGCGGCATTTCGTGCCGGACCGTGGCTTCGCATCCATCGGCTACGGTCTTCCCGGCGCAATGGGCGCACAGCTGGCCGCGCCCGATGCGGTGGTGGTCGGCCTGACGGGAGACGGCGGGTTCAACATGGTGCTGGGCGAGCTGGAAACGGCGCGGCGCATGGGCCTCGGGATCACCGTCATCGTGGTGAACAACGCCGCGTCCGGCTATGTGAAGGCGCTGCAGCACCTGATGTATGGTCAGGGGGCCTACCAGTCCTCGGACCTTGCCGAAACGGACTATGCCGCCGTGGCCAACGCGATGGGTTGCCACGGGCAGCGGGTGGAGCGCCCCGAAGACCTCGAGGCCGCGCTTCTGGCCGCCTTCGCCGAGCGCGACCGGCCCAGCGTCATCGACGTGATGGTGACCCGCGATCCCTCGCGAATGTTGCCGGCGGTCGACAGCCGTACCGTCCAGGTCAAGAAGGGGGACCGCGTGGCATGAGCCGGGGAACCGCCATCGCCACCGGAGGCGCCGGCGCGCTGGCTGGTCAACTGCGCCGGGACCGGAAGGATCGTTCCGTTCCCGGACACCTCGGGCGACCTCTGGGACCGGATCATGCCGGGCGCCGGACCTGCGTCTTCTGGGGAGAGCGAACGAGACAACAAGAACCAGGGAGGCCTTCGGGCAAATCCGGGCCGCGGCCCGATCGACAACATCAGAGAAGGGAGGACGAAACCATGAAACTGAAACCCCTTGCCGCCGCTGCGGTACTGGGCCTGTCGGCGACCGCCGTTCAGGCCAACGACGTGGAGATGCAATCGATCTACCAGGGGACCCTGCCGCTCCTCGGTGACAGCGGCCAGAACATCGGGCCACGCATCTCGGCGCTGACGGGCGGGTCGCTGAACCTGATCTTCCGCAACCCCGGCGAGATCGTCGGCGGCAACGAGATCTGGGACGCGATCTCGACCGGCGCGATCGAGGCCGCCTGGTACTCGCCCGGCTTCGCCGAGAGCGTGGTTCCGTCGGCCTCGCTGTTCACGGCGTTCCCGTTCGGTCCCGACGTCCGCGAATACACGGCCTGGTGGTACAACGGCGGAGGCTACGAACTCTACAACGAGGTCATCGCGCCCTTCAACATTCACGGCGAGCTTTGCGCGATCCTCTCGCCCGAGGCATCGGGCTGGTTCCGCGAGCCGATCGAATCCGTCGAGGACCTCCAGGGCCTCAGGATGCGGGTCTTCGGTCTCGGTGCCGCGGTGATGCAGGAACTCGGCGTCCAGGCGCAGAACCTGCCGCCGGCCGACACGATGACGGCCCTGAACCTCGGCACGATCGACGCCGCCGAGATCAGTTTCCCGGCCATCGACAACGCGCTCGGCATGTACGAGCACGCCGGCCACTACTACTTCCCCGGCTGGCACCAGCAGACCTCGCTCATCGTGTTCCTGATGAACGGTGACAGCTGGAACGGACTGACCGACCAGGAGCGCGCCGCCGTGCAGGAGGTCTGCGCCGCCAACGTCGCGCTGACCACCGCCCAGGGCGAGGCGATCCAGCTCGAGCCGCTGGCGACCATGGTCAACGAGCATGGCGTCACGGTCCACCGCTGGTCCGACGAGATGCTCGCCGCCTTCGAGG
>NZ_JBQLZP010000242.1:0-8096 GCF_052168335.1 Roseicyclus sp.
CCTACGTCCGCCGCCCGCATGTTCCGATATCCCCTTGCCACCCCGTCGGGAACGGAGCCTAGTGCGCCCCTCGGGCGGGCACAACGCCGGGCGCTCCGGGCATCGGCCCTGCCGCGACGCCGGGCGCTCCGGGCATGGGCCCTGCCGCGACGCCGGACGTTCGGGGCATTGCCCGGCCGTCCGCGCCGTGCTGTTCTGCGCCGATCCGTCCCCCCTTGCATCCGGGATGCCGCCTTGACCATTCCCGCCCTCGCGATCTCGACCGGCGATCCGGCCGGGATCGGTCCGGAAATCACCATGAAGGCCGTCCGCCGCCTCGGGCCGCGCCTCGGGCGGGAGCTGCGGCTCGTGCTGGTCGGCCATCCCGGCATCCTCGGGGCGGCCGCGCGGCAGGTCGGGCTTTCGCCGCCCGGTCCTGGCGACGCCGCGGTGACAATCCTGCCCACAGTCGCGCCCGAGGGGCCGATCCGCGTGGGCGAGGTGACGGCCGAGGGCGGGCGGCAGGCCCACGACGCCGTGGTGCGGGCGACCGCTCTCGCCATGGAGGGGCAGGTCCGCGCCATCGTGACCGCGCCGCTCAGCAAGGAGGCGCTGCACCTCGCGGGTCATGCCCATGCCGGTCACACCGAGCTTCTCGCCGCGCTGACCGGGGCGCGGGACAGCGCGATGATGCTGGCGCATGGCGCCTTCCGGGTCAGCCACGCCACCACCCACGTCGCGCTCGAGGACGTGCCCCGCCGCCTCACGCGCGAGCGGATCGGACGCGTCGTCGAACTGACGCGCGAGGCGCTGATCCGCCTCGGCATCGCCGCGCCGCGGATCGCCGTCGCGGCGCTCAACCCGCACGCGGGCGAGGGCGGCATCTTCGGGCGCCACGACATCGACGTGACCGCGCCGCTGGTCGCGGAGTTGCGCGCGCGGGGCTGGGAGGTGACCGGCCCCGTTCCCGGCGACACGGTCTTCGTGAAATTGCGCGGCGGCGCCTTCGACGCCGTGGTCGCGATGTACCACGACCAGGGGCATATCCCGGTGAAGCTCCTCGGCTTCTCGGTCGATCCCGCGACGGGGCTGTGGTCGGCGCTCTCGGGGGTCAACGTCACGCTCGGGCTGCCGATCGTGCGCACCTCGGTCGACCACGGTACGGCCTTCGACATCGCGGGGCAGGGCATCGCCGAGGAGGGCTCGATGCTCGAGGCCATCGACATGGCGCTGGACCTCTCGGCGGGATGAGGGGGCTCCCCCCTTGGCACTGCCGCCGATCGGGTCCATCGTCGCCGCCATGACCGACGATTTCGCGCCCGCCTCAGGACCTTGCGCTGCCCCCACCGGCGGCCAGGCCACCCGCATCCCCGGGGCGGCGCATGGCGGCTGACGACAGCGCGGCGGCGCCGCTCCGGGGCGTGCGGGTGCTCGACCTCACGAACGTGCTGGCCGGACCCTTCGCCTGTCATCAGCTCGCGCATCTGGGCGCCGAGGTCATCAAGGTCGAGGCCGTGGGGCGGGGCGATCTGGCGCGGAACCTCGGGGCGGACCCGGAGCTCTCGGCCAGGGGCATGGGCATCAGTTTCCTCGCGCAGAACGCGGGCAAGCGCTCGCTCACGCTGAACCTCAAGGACCCGCGCGGGGCGGACGCGCTGCGCCGCCTCGTCGCCCGGGCGGACGTGCTGGTGGAGAACTTCAGGCCCGGTGTGATGGAGCGCCTCGGCCTCGGGCACGCGGCGCTCCGCGCGGTCAACCCGCGCCTCGTCTACTGCGCGATCTCGGGCTTCGGGCAGGACGGCCCCTGGGCGGATCGGCCGGCCTACGACCAGATCGTGCAAGGCGCCGCGGGCGTCATGTCGATCACCGGGGACGCGTTGAGCGCGCCGATGCGCGTGGGCTATCCGCTCGCCGACACGGTGGGCGGGCTGACGGCGGCGATGGCGATCTGCGCGGCGCTGAACGCGCCCGAGCGGGGCGCCTTCATCGACATCTCGATGCTCGAGGCCGTGCTCGCCACGATGGGCTGGGTCGTGTCGAACCACCTGATCGGCGGCGTCGCCCCCGCGCCGCATGGCAACGAGAACCCGACCTCCGCACCCTCGGGGACGTTCCAGTGCGCCGATGGCCTCGTGAACATCGCCGCCAACAAGGACGAGCAGTGGGAGGCGCTGGCCCGCCACCTCGGGCGCGCGGACCTGCTGTCCGCGCCCGACTACGCCACCCGCGAGGACCGCAAGCGCAACCGCCTCCGCCTCAAGGCCGAGCTCGAGACCGTGCTGACGACGCGGCCCGCCGAGGTCTGGGCGCGCGAACTGAGCGGCCTCGGCGTGCCGGCGGGCGCCGTGATGACCGTGCCCGAAATCCTCGCCCATCCGCAGATCGCGGGCCGCGACTTCCTCGCGCGGTTTGAGGATGCGCCGGGCGTCGGGCGTCCGATCGACCTCCTGCGGATCGGCGCGATGATCGACGGGGCGCGCCCCTCGGTCGCGACGCCGCCGCCCCCGCTCGGCGCGGATACGGGGGACATCCTCGGCTGGCTCGGCTACAGCCCGGAGGAGATCGAGGCGATGCGCGCGGAGGACGTGGCGTGAGCGGGGCGGACGATGTCGCCGACTGGTGGCGCACCCGGATCATCGACATGGAGCCGGGGCGCATCCACCTGCGCGGGCATCCGGTCGAGGCGCTGATCGGCAATCTCGGGTTCGCCGAGATGATCTGGCTCATGGTCATGGGGCAGGAGATCACCGGCCACCGTGCGCGCCTCTTCGAGGCCGCGCTCGTCGCCGCCGTCGATCACGGGCCGCAGGCGCCCTCCATCGCCGCGGCGCGCATGGCCGCGACCTGCGGCGTCGGTCTCCAGTCGGCGATGGCGACAGGGCTCAACATGCTGGGCGACGTCCATGGCGGCGCGGGCGAGCAGGCGGTCGAGCTCTACCGTTCCCTCGAGATGCAGGGGCCCGAGGGCCTGCCTGCCGCCCTCGACGCCTGGCGGGCGGAGCGCGGGCGCTTCCTGCCGGGCTTCGGCCACCGCTTCCACAAGCCGGTGGACCCGCGTGCGCCGCGCCTCCTCGCTCTGGTGGACGAGGCGGCCGAGGCGGGCGCGGTTCCCGGCGCCTATGCCGAGATCGGCCGCGCCATCGAGCGCCACCTCGCGGCCGAGCGCGGCAAGCCCGTGCCGATGAACATCGACGGCGCGACGGCGGTGATCTACGCCGAGCTCGGCTGCCCCCCGCCGCTCGCCCGCGGCTTCTTCGGCCTATCCCGCTCCGTCGGCCTCCTCGCCCATGCCTGGGAGCAGACCGAGCAGGGCGGGCGCAACAAGGGGCCGACGCCGCCCGCCTACCGATGGACCTATGACGGGGAGTGAGCGGCTGCTGACGGATGTTCTGCCGACCCTCGCGCTGGGGGCCGCAGGCGCGTTCCTCTTCTGGCTGATCGGCTTTCCGGCGGCGGTGCTGACGGGGCCGGCGGCAATCGTCTCGGTCGCGACGCTGCTCGGGTTCCGAAGCTCCCTCCCCGACCGCCTGCGCGACACGGTCTTCATCGTCATCGGCGTCTCCATCGGCAGCACGGTGACGCCCGAGGTCGTGGCGACCGCCCTCGCCTGGCCCGCCTCGCTCGCCGTGCTGAGCGTGACGCTGGTGCTTGTCCTCGTGACGGTGAAGGCGGCGCTGATGCGCGGCTTCGGCTACGACCGGCTGACGGCGATGCTGGCGGCGACGCCGGGGCACCTGAGCTTCGTCCTCGGCATCTCGGCGGACCTCAACGCCGACGTGGCGCGGGTCGCGCTGGTGCAAACGGTGCGGGTGCTCCTGCTGACGCTGCTCGTGCCGGTCCTGATCTCGGCCTGGGGCGCGGTCGGCACGGCCTACCTGCCCGACTACGGGCTGATCTCGGCCCCCGCGGCTGCCATCGTCTTCGCCCTCGCCCTGGCGCTCGGCCTCGTCTTCAAGCGCCTGCGCTTCCCCGCGCCGCTCCTCCTCGGGGCGATGGCGGTCTCGGGCGTCGGCCATGGCTCGGGCCTGACTCCGGGGGCGCTGCCGCCCTGGCTGACGGCGGCGGCCTTCGTCGCGATGGGCTGCCTCATCGGCACGCGGTTCCGCGGGCTCGGGCGCGCGGGGCTCCTCGGCGCCTTCGTCGCGGGGACGGCCGCGACGCTCATCGCCTGCGCGGTCGCGGCGGTGGGCGCGATCCTGACGGCCGAACTCATCGGGCTGCCGCCCGCCGCCCTCCTCCTCGCCTTCGCGCCGGGGGGCGTCGAGGTCATGGCCGCGCTTGCCGTCGAGACCGGGCTCGAACCCGCCTTCGTCGCGGCGCACCATGTCTTCCGCCTCGTGATCCTCACGGTGATCGTCCCGGTCTTCCTGGCCCGCGCGCGTGTTCCCTGACGTCGCCGTGCAATCGCCTCTCGCGCCGGGGGAATTCAGCCGATAACGTGGCCTGCGGAGGATCGGGAGGACGCATCCGGGCATGGCGAGCCAGCCGAAGATCGAGCTCAACGCCCGCGTGGGCGACCGCGTGGCGAAGACCACCTGCTACATGTGCGCCTGCCGCTGCGGGATCGACGTGCACCTGCGCGACGTGCCGGGCGCGCGGGCCGAGGTGCGCTACATCGAGGGCAACCGCGACCACCCGGTGAACCGGGGCGTGATCTGCGGCAAGGGGGCCGCGGGCATCATGCAGCACAATTCCCCCGCGCGCCTCCGCGCGCCGATGAAGCGCGTGGGGCCGAGGGGTTCGGGCGAGTTCGAGGAGATCACCTGGGACGAGGCGCTGTCGCTCGCGACCGACTGGCTCGGGAGCGTGCGGCGGACCGATCCCAAGCGGCTCGCCTTCTTCACCGGCCGCGACCAGAGCCAGAGCCTGACGGGGTTCTGGGCGATGAAGTACGGCACGCCCAACTTCGCCGCGCATGGCGGTTTCTGCTCGGTCAACATGGCGGCGGGCGGGCTCTATACCTTCGGCGGCTCGTTCTGGGAATTCGGCGATCCCGACTGGGAGCGGACGAAATACTTCCTGCTCTTCGGCGTGGCCGAGGATCACGCCTCGAACCCGATCAAGATCGGCATGGGCAAGCTGAAGGGACGGGGGGCGAAGGTCGTCTCGATCAACCCCGTGCGCACCGGCTACAACGCGGTCGCGGACGAGTGGGTCGGCATCCGGCCGGGGACCGACGGCCTCTTCGTCGGCGCGCTGATCCACGAGCTCTTCCGGACGCGGCAGATCGACCTCGACTACCTCGTGCGCTACACCAACGCCCCCTGGCTGGTGCTCGACGCGCCGGGCACGGCGGAGGACGGCCTCTTCGCCCGCGACGGCGAGGGCAATCCGCTGGCGTGGTCGCGCGACGCGGGCGGCCTTGTCAGCGGCAAGGCGGGTGACCTCTCCGTCTCGCTTACGGGCGCGCGGACCCTGCCGGACGGACGCCGCGCGCGGCCGGTCTTCGAGCACCTCGCCGAGCGGTTCCTCGGCGAGGACTACGCGCCCGACACGGTCGCCGCGCATACCGGTATCCCGGCGGAACAGATCCGGCGCATCGCCGCCGAGATGGCGCATGTCGCCTTCGAGGAGGAGATCGTCCTCGACCGACCGTGGACCGACGCCTGGGGCCGCAAGCATGACAAGATGATCGGGCGGCCCGTCTCGATGCACGCGATGCGCGGCATCTCGGCCCATTCGAACGGGTTCCAGACCTGCCGGATGATCCACGTCCTGCAGATCCTGCTGGGCTCGATCGACTGCCCCGGCGGCTTCCGCTACAAGCCGCCCTACCCCAAGCAGACGCCGCCGAACCTGCTGCCCCACGGCGCGCCGCAGGACATCCTGCCGGAACTGCCGCTTGGCGGGCCGCACCTTGGTTTCCCGCACGGGCCGCAGCACCTCCTGATCGACGGGGAGGGGAACCCCAGCCGCCTCGACAAGGGCTTCTCCTGGGAGGCGCCGCTGTCCGCCCACGGCCTCATGCACATGGTCATCGGCAACGCCGCGCGGCGCGAGCCCTACGGCATCGACGTCCTCTTCCTCTACATGGCGAACATGGCGTGGAACTCGTCGATGAACGTGCCGGACACGCTCGACGCGCTGACGGCAACGGACGGGAACGGCGACTACGTGATCCCGAAGATCATCTACTCCGACGCCTTCTATTCCGAGACGGTGCCGTTCGCCGACCTCATCCTGCCCGACACGACCTATCTCGAGCGCTGGGACTGCATCTCGCTTCTCGACCGGCCGATCTCGGAGCCCGACATGGTCGCGGATGCGATCCGCGTGCCCGTGGTTCCGCCCGACCGCGACGTGCGGCCCTTCCAGGACGTGCTGATCGACCTCGGCGCGCGGCTGAAGCTGCCGGGCTTCGTGGGGGATGTCGGCAGCCCGAAGTATCCCGGCGGCTATCCCGACTACATCGTCAACCACGAGCGGAAGCCGGGGCAGGGGCCGCTCGCCGGGTGGAGGGGGGAGGACGGCGAGGCCTTCGGCAAGGGCGCGACCAATCCGGGACAGCTCGACCGCTACGTCGAGAACGGCGCCTTCCACGCCCACCACGTCGCGCCCGAACACGCCTACTTCAAGCACGCCAATCGCGGCTATCTCGACTGGGGGATCGAGGTGGGCATCCGCCTGTCTCCCGAGCCCACCATCTTCCAGCTCTGGTCCGAGCCGCTGCAACGCTTCCGCCTGGCCGCGCGGGGGCATGGCGAGCGGCAGCCGCCCGAGCACATGCGCGCGCGGATCGAGGCGCATTTCGACCCGCTGCCCTTCTGGTATCCGCCCTTCGAGGGGGAGATGACGGACGCCGCCGCCTTCCCCCTCCACGCGATCACCCAGCGGCCCATGCACATGTACCATTCCTGGGGCTCGCAGAACGCGTGGCTGCGCCAGATCACGGCGGAGAACCGGCTCTATCTCCACCGCGAGACGGCCGGGCGGATCGGCGTGGCGGACGACGACTGGGTCCACGTCACCTCCCATATCGGGCGCGTCACCTGCCAGGTGCGGCTGATGGACGGGGTGAACCCGCACACCGTCTGGACCTGGAACGCCATCGGCAAGCGCAAGGGGGCGTGGAACCTCGACGAGGACGCCCCGGAAGCGGAGCGGGGGTTCCTGTTGAACCACCTGATCTCCGAGCTTCTGCCGGACAGGGGCGACCATCGCTTCTCGAACTCGGACCCCATCACCGGGCAGGCGGCGTGGTTCGACCTGCGCGTCTCGATCGAGAAGGCTGACGTGCGCGGACGGAGCGGCCCGAGCTTCGAGCCCCTCGGGCGCGGCGGTCTGCCGGCCGCACCCGCGAAGCTCGCCTACGGCAAGGCCTTCCGGGAGGCGGCGGAATGACGGACCTGCCCGTATCGACCGGCAAGAAGCTCGGCCTCGTCATCGATCTGGACACCTGCGTCGGCTGCCACGCCTGCGTGACGAGCTGCAAGGAATGGAACACCGGCGGCTATTCCGCGCCGCTCGGCGACCACGACCCCTATGGCGGCGATCCGAACGGCGCGTGGCTGAACCGGGTGCATTCCTACGAGATGAAGATCGAGGGGCGCGACCGGACCGTGCATTTCCCGCGCTCGTGCCTGCATTGCGAGGAGCCGGCCTGCGTCACCGTCTGCCCCACCGGGGCGAGCTACAAGCGCGCCGAGGACGGGATCGTGCTGGTGAACCCCGACACCTGCATCGGCTGCAAGCTCTGCTCCTGGGCCTGTCCCTACGGCGCGCGGGAATACGACCACGACGACGGCGTGATGAAGAAATGCACGCTCTGCGTCGACCGGATCTACAACGACACCCTGCCCGAGGAGGACCGCGTGCCCGCCTGCGTCCGCGCCTGCCCGACGGGGGCCCGCGCCTTCGGCGATCTGGGCGACCCGGAGAGCGAGGTGTCGCGGACGGTGGCCGAGCGCGGCGGTTTCGATCTCCTGCAGGAATTCGGCTACAAGCCGGTGAACAAGTATCTTCCGCCCCGCGCGCCCGCCGAGGCGGCCGTCGCGCCCGCAGCGGCGGAGGAGATCGTTGCCGCGCCCCGCGACCGGCTGGAGCGCCTCTTCGCCTGGGTCGACCGGCGGATGGGCGGCTGAGCGCGATGCATCCGGCCTATTCCGTCATCTTCTTCA
>NZ_JBQLZP010000243.1:0-1170 GCF_052168335.1 Roseicyclus sp.
TGGCGTCGAGGGCACCTGGCGTGGCGGGACCGTCCGCCTCGGGCGCGCCGCATGGCTCGACGCCGAGGCGCCCGACGTGACGGCGACCTTCCTCAAGGTGGGCGACGCAGCGCCGGTCACGCTGCCCTTCGCCGACACGCTGCGCGAAGGCGCGGCCGAGACCGTCGCGGCGCTCAGGGCCTCCGGCAAGCGGGTGATCCTGCTCTCGGGCGACACGGCGGGGGCGGTGCGCAGCTTCGCGGCCCGCATCGGCATCGAGGAGGTCATCGCCGAGGCGCTGCCGGCCGAGAAGGCGGCGCTCGTCTCCGACCTGGCGGGGCAGGGGGCGAAGGTCCTCATGGTGGGCGACGGGCTCAACGACACCGCGGCGCTCGCGGCGGCACATGTCTCGGTCTCGCCCGCCTCGGCGCTCGACGCGGCGCGCACGGCCTCAGACATGGTGCTCATGGGCCGCAGTCTCGCGCCCATCGCCGATGCCGTCACCACCTCCGTCTCGGCGGCGAAGCGCATCCGCGAGAACTTCACCATCGCGACGGTCTACAACGTGCTCGCCGTGCCGCTCGCCATCGCCGGCCTCTGCTCGCCGCTCATCGCGGCCTTGGCCATGTCGATCTCGTCGATTACCGTGTCGGCCAACGCGCTCCGGCTGAAGTGAGGCCCGCATGGACGTCCTCGGCATCCTGATCCCGGTCAGCCTGTTCCTCGGGCTCGTCGGCCTCGGCGCCTTCTTCTGGATGCTGCGCCGGGGGCAGTTCGACGACCCCGAGGGCGACGCGAACCGCATCCTCACCGACGATTACGACGACCGCCCGAAGAGCTGAGGGGCCCGGATCCCGAAGGGATCCGGCCGTTTTCCTTCGGAAAACGCGCCCGCTCAGGGCCCGAAGGTCTCGCAGGGCATGTTACGTGCCGAGAGCCGCGCGCAGGCCCGCGCCGCCTGGTCCTCGGTCATGCCCGCGAAGCGCGCCTCGTAGCCGCCCGAGCGCTGCACCACCCGGCGCAGCGCCTGGTCGAAGGTGCCGAGTTCGGCCAGCGCCGTCCTGAGGAGCAGCCGTTCCGCCGCATGCTGCGACGGCTGGCTCCCGAGCGAGACGCCGTAGTGCCGCGACCCGGTGGAGGAGGCGCGGGTGACGACCTCGGGCTCGACCGGAACGGGGCGCGGCGGCGGAG
>NZ_JBQLZP010000244.1:0-1522 GCF_052168335.1 Roseicyclus sp.
CGAAGGTGGCGGCCGCCTCGGTCGACGACGTGATGGGGCAGGCCACCAAGGCCGGCGCCAAGGCCGCGGGCGCGGTGATCGACGACGCCGCCGTGACGCCAAAGTACGTCCATGGCTTCAGCGCCGAGCGCGAGTTGCCCATCGTCTGGCGGATCGCGCGGGGCTCGATCTTCAACAAGCTCGTGATCCTGCTGCCCGCGGCGCTGCTCCTGTCGGCCTTCGCGCCCTGGGCCATCGCGCCGCTGCTCCTGCTCGGCGGGGCCTATCTCTGCTTCGAGGGGGCGGAGAAGGTCGCCCACTGGCTCTCGCCCGCGCATCACGACGTGGCGGAGGCGACGAAGAAGAAGATGTCCGCCGAGGACAGCGCGCATCTCGAGGAGCGCAAGGTGAAGGGCGCGATCAAGACCGACTTCATTCTCTCGGCCGAGATCATGACCATCGCGCTCGCCGCCATCGAGACGGAATCGCTGGTCTTCGAGGCGGCGGCGCTGGCGGTGGTGGGCGTCGCGATCACCGTGCTCGTCTACGGGTCGGTCGCGGTGATCGTGAAGGCGGACGATGTCGGCCTGCACCTCGCTTCGACCGGGCGGACGGCAACGGGGCGCGCGCTCGGGCGGGGGATCGTGCGGGGGATGCCGGGGTTCATGCGGCTTCTCACCTTCGTCGGCACGCTCGCGATGCTCTGGGTCGGCGGCTCGATCGTCGTGCATTCGCTGGCCGTGATCGGCTGGCACGGGCCGGAGGAGGCGATCGAGCGGGTGGCGCACCTCGCCGAGGGCGCGGGCGGGGCGGCGGTCTGGCTGGTCAAGGCGGCGCTCGACGGGGTGCTCGGCCTCGCGCTGGGGCTGGCGCTGATCCCGGTCGCCGGGCGCGTCGTGGCGCCCGCGCTCCGCGCCCTGGGCCTCGGCGGGGCGGAGGAGGACGGCGCCGGGCATTGACACGGCGCAAGGCGGGCGGCGGGAATTCGTGGTCTCCTTCCTGCATGGGAACCGGCGCGGCGCAGGCGCCGGGCAGGCGGAGGAGGACCGGACATGAGCGCACTCGGGCTCAGGATCATCGACGAGAGCGTGCAGGCCGCGAACATCTGGATCAACGAGGTCGACTACCGCGCGGGGTGGGGCGACAAGCAGGGGGCCTACCGGCTCCTGCGCGCCGTCCTGCACGCGTTGCGCGACCACCTGAACCCCGACGAGGCGGCGCAGCTCTCGGCGCAGCTGCCGCTCCTCATCCGGGGGATCTACTACGAGGGCTACGACCCCTCGCGCATGCCGGTGAGGGAGCGGAGCCGCGAGCGCTTCGTCGCCCGCGTGCAGGAGGCCTTCGGCGGCGGGTCGATGGGCGACGCGGAGCACGCCATCGGCGCGGTCCTCGACGTGCTCGACGCGCATGTCTCGGGGGGCCAGATGGCGCAGGTGCGCGGCACCTTCACGCGAAGGATCAGGGGCCTCTTCGCCGAGACGTGAGGGGAGGGCGCCTCCACGGGTCCGCGCCGGGGCGGGGGCAGGCGCGGCCTCGGGCCCCC
>NZ_JBQLZP010000245.1:0-8570 GCF_052168335.1 Roseicyclus sp.
TGAACGGATCCTCGAAGCCCTCGAGCGTGCACGAGAACGTTCCGTAGGATACCGTCAGGATCTTGTTCGCGTCACCCATGTCGACTTCACTCTGCCTTCAATGCTCTCGCTCGTCGGACCGCACGAGGTTATCACTTCGCCATTGCCCGCTCAAAACTGATTCCAAAAGAACGCGACGGGAATAGGGCCATTACGTGGAGATTGTCGTCGTGTGCGGCCAGAAAATGCCACTGGAAAGACCCGTCGTTGACGGAGCGGAACCGGTGACGCTGCTGGGCGGCGGGGCCCTCGGGCCGGGCGACCTGGGCGACGCGCTGGCGCTGGCGCCCACGCTGGTCGCCGCCGACAGCGGGGCGGATGCCGCGCTCGCCGCGGGCCTCGCCCCGGCGGCGGTGATCGGCGATCTCGATTCCATCTCGGGCGAAGGCATGGCCATGCTTAACGCCGCGATCCTTCACAAGGTTTCCGAACAGGACAGTACGGACTTCGACAAGGCGCTCCGCCACCTCGCCGTGCCGCTGACGCTGGCGGTGGGGTTCACGGGCGCGCGGCTCGACCACGAGCTCGCCGTCTTCCACACGCTCGCGGCGCGGCCGGAACATCGCTGCATCGTGATCGGCACGCACGACATCCTGTTCAACGCACCGCCGCGCATCGCGCTCGACCTCGCGCCGGGCACGCGCGTGTCGCTCTTTCCCATGGCGGAGGTGACGGGGCGCTCGCAAGGCCTGCGCTGGCCCATCGACGGGCTCGTCTTCCACCCCGCCCGCCGCGTCGGCACCTCCAACGAGGCCACCGGCCCCGTCCAGCTCGAGGCCGATGCCCCCGGCCTTCTCGTCATTTTGCCGCGCGCGGCGCTCGGCCTCGCGGCCGAAGCCCTCCTCGATCCGGCGACGGAGTGTTGGCGCGTTTAGCCCTCGCACCCGCGCGCCTCCTTCGCTAAGAACGGGCGCGACACGACCCGAAACCAGGACGGAGGCCAGGATGCCGGCCGAGCTCTCGCCCATCGACAGGGCCAAGTATGTCGCCGCCCGCCGCGCCATCGGCTTCGTCGAGGACGGGATGCGGGTGGGCCTCGGAACGGGATCGACGGCGGCCTGGATGGTGAAGTGCCTCGGCGAGGTGGTGCGCGAGGACGGGCTGATGGTCACCTGCGTCGCGACCTCGACCCGCACGGCCGAACTCGCCCAGCAGGTCGGCCTCACCGTCAAGACGCTCGAGGACGTGCGCTGGCTCGATGTCACCATCGACGGCACGGACGAGTTCGACCCCAAGCTCAACCTCATCAAGGGCGGCGGCGGCGCGCTCCTGCGCGAGAAGATCGTCGCCACCGCCTCCGACCAGATGATCGTGATCGCCGACCGCTCCAAGCAGGTCGACCGCCTCGGCGCGTTTCCCCTGCCGGTCGAGATCGTGCCCTTCGGCTGGAAGACGACGCAGGCGCTGATCGAGGAGATGCTTTCGAACGTCGAGGTCATGGGCCGCTCGGCCAAGCTCCGCATGGACGGGACCGAGCCGTTCCGGTCGGACCAGGGCAACCTGATCCTCGACCTGCACCTGCGGCGCATCTCCAACCCCGCACAGCTCAGCCTCGTGCTGAACCAGATCCCGGGCGTGGTGGAGAACGGCCTCTTCCTCGACGTCTGCGACATCGTCGTGATCGGCAATTCCGACGGGACGGTGGAGCTGCGCGACATCAACTCGGGCACGGTCGAGCACGAGCGCGTCGACCTGCTCGACGGCGACAACATCTTCGTCGACATCGTCGACTGACGTGCGGGGGCCCTCGCGGCCCGGCGAGCACGGGGAAGGAAACTCCATGGCCTTCGACTACGATCTCTTCGTCATCGGCGGCGGCTCGGGCGGCGCGCGTCGCGGCGGCGGGCGGCGCGAAGGTGGCGCTGGCCGAGGAAAGCCGCATGGGCGGCACCTGCGTGATCCGCGGCTGCGTGCCCAAGAAGATCATGGTCTTCGCCTCGGCCTACCGCGAGGGCTTCGCCGACGCGCGCGCCTACGGGTGGGATGTCGAGCCGGGCGCCTTCGACTGGCCGCGCTTCCGGACACACCTGCATGGAGAGCTCGACCGCCTGGAAGGCGTCTACCGCAAGCTCCTCTCGGGCTCGGGCGTCGAGACCTTCGACCAGCGCGCGGTGCTCGACGACCCGCACAGTGTGCGCCTCGCCGACGGCACGACGAAGACCGCCAAGCACATCCTCGTGGCCACCGGCGGGCGGCCCGAGCGGCCCGGCCTCAAGAACGAACACCTCGGCATGGTGTCCGACGACATCTTCGACCTCGAGGAGCTGCCAAGGCGCCTCCTGATCGTCGGCGGCGGCTACATCGCCTGCGAGTTCGCCTGCATCATGAACGGGCTCGGCGTCGAGGTGACGCAGTTCTACCGCGGTGCGCAGATCCTGCGCGGCTTCGACGGCGAGGCGCGCGGCCTGATCTCCGAGATGATGCAGGAGCGGGGCATCGACCTGCACCTCGGCACCAACATCGTCGACATGGCGCCCGCGGGCGCCGAGCTCGCGCTCTCGGCGGCCGATCCGGGCGCCGACGCCGCGATGGGCGCGCCGGCGGACGTGCGCGCCGACAAGGCCGCGGAGGGGCGGGGCGGCCCGGTCTGGGTCAAGGCCTCGAACGGCCGCGAGCACGTCTTCGACGCCATCCTCTTCGCCACCGGGCGACGGCCCAACAGCGACGGAATGGGCCTCGCCGAGATCGGGGTCGAGATCGGGCGGCGCGGCCAGGTGGTCGTGGACGAATACTCCCAGACCGCCGTTCCCTCGGTCTACGCCATCGGCGACGTGACGAACCGCGTGAACCTGACGCCGGTGGCCATCCGCGAGGGCATGGCCTTCGTGGAGACCGTCTTCAACGGCAATCCCACGCCCGTGGATCACGACCTCATCCCGTCCGCTGTCTTCACCCAGCCCGAGTTCGGCACCGTCGGCCTCTCCGAGGAGGAGGCGCGCGAGCGCGAGCCCGTCGAGATCTACTGCACCTCGTTCCGGCCCATGCAGACGGCCTTCGCCGGCCGGCCTGACCGGGTGCTGATGAAGCTCGTCGTCTCGAAGGAGACCCAGAAGGTCCTCGGCTGCCACATCGTCGCGCCGCAGGCGGGCGAGATGATCCAGCTCGCCGGGATCGCGGTGAAGATGGGGGCGACCAAGCAGGACTTCGACCGCACCGTGGCGGTGCATCCGACCATGTCCGAGGAGCTGGTGACGATGCGGACGCCGGTGCGCACGGCGTGACCCGCGCGCGGGGGAGCGGCAAAACTGCGCAGGGACGGGTGCAATCGAGGCGGCCCGCCCCATATACACATCCGACGCACGTGACTTACACATGTCCGAGACCTGTCAATAACTGAGGGGAACGACGATTAATGGCTGGGAATAGTGGCGGGCCCTGGGGCGGAGGCGGCTCCGGCGGCGGCAACCGCGGCAACAATGGTTCGGGCGGCAACGGGGGCCCCGGCGGCCCACGTCGCCCCGGCGGCGACCAGCAGATCCCGGAACTCGACGAGATCGTCCGCAAGGGCCAGGAGCAGCTGCGCGTCCTCATGGGCGGCCGCGGCGGACGCAACGGCGGCGGCGGCGGCGGCGGGGACGGCTTCAAGTTCACACGCGGTACCGCGGGGCTGATCGCGCTCGCCGTCGCGGGCTTCTGGGCGTTCCAGTCCTTCTACACCGTCCGGCCCGAAGAACAGTCGGTCGAGCTCTTCCTCGGCGAGTTCTCGTCGATCGGGAACCCGGGCCTCAATTTCGCGCCCTGGCCGCTGGTGACCGCCGAGGTGGTGAACGTCACCTCCGAACGGACCGAATCGATCGGTGCCGCGCGCGCCGGCGGGGCCGACGACACGCTCATGCTGACGACGGACGAGAACGTGGTCGACATCGACTTCGAGGTCGTCTGGAACATCAGCGACCCGGCGATCTTCCTGTTCAACCTGCGCGACCCCGAGGCCACCGTGCGCGCCGTCTCCGAGGCGGCCATGCGCGAGGTGATCGCCGCCTCGCAGCTCGCGCCGATCCTGAACCGCGACCGGGGCCTGATCGCCGACAACGTGCAGGAACTGATCCAGAACACGCTCGACAGCTACGATTCGGGCGTGAACATCGTGCGTCTCAACCTCGACCGCGCCGACCCTCCGGCCGAGGTGATCGACGCCTTCCGCGACGTTCAGGCGGCCGAACAGGACCGCGACCAGCTCGAGCGGCGCGCCGACGCCTACGCCAACCGGGTGCTCGCCGGCGCCCGAGGCGAGGCGGCGCAGATCCTCGAGCAGGCCGAGGGCTACCGCGCCCAGGTCGTCAACGAGGCGCAGGGTGAGGCGAGCCGCTTCCTCGCCGTTCTCGCCGAGTATTCCGAGGCCCCGGAAGTGACCCGGCGCCGTCTCTACCTCGAGACGCTCGAGCGGGTGCTGGGCGATGTCGATCTCGTGATCCTCGACGGCCAGAACGGTTCGGGCGGATCGGGCGTCGTGCCCTACCTGCCGCTCGACCAGCTGCGTCGCGGCACCACCGGCGGCGCGACCGGCACCACCACGACGACGGGGAGCAGCAACTGATGAAACGCGTGACCTTCCTCATTCCGGCGGTGGTTCTCGTCCTCGCCGTGGGCCTAAGCTCCATCTTCGTGGTGGACGAACGGCAGCGCGCCCTCGTCCTCCAGTTCGGCCAGATCCGGCAGGTGATCGAGGAGCCGGGGCTGAACTTCAAGATCCCCTTCATCCAGGAGGTGGTCTACTACGACGACCGCATCCTCTCGCTCGACACGACCCCGATCGAGGTGACGCCGTCGGACGACCGGCGCCTCGTGGTCGACGCCTTCGCGCGCTACCGGATCTCGGACGTCGTGCAGTTCCGTCAGGCCGTGGGCGCCGGCGGCATGCGCGCCGGGGAGGAGCGGCTCGAGGGCATCCTCAACCCGCGCATCCGCGAGGTGCTGGGTGCCGAGGGCGTGACCTCGAACACCATCCTCTCGGCCGAACGTTCCGCGCTCATGGCCCAGATCACCGCGGAGGCGCGCCTCGCCGCCGCGTCGCTCGGGCTCGAGGTCCTCGACGTGCGCCTGAAGCAGACGAACCTGCCCGGCCAGAACCTCGAGGCGACCTTCGAGCGGATGCGGGCCGAACGCGAGCGCGAGGCCACCGACGAACGCGCCCGAGGCGAGGAGGCGGCGCAGCGCGTCCGCGCCCAGGCCGACCGGACGGTGGTGGAGCTCGTCTCCGAGGCGCAGCGCGAGGCCGAGATCATCCGAGGCGAGGCCGACGCCGAGCGCAACCGCATCTTCGCGGAAGCCTTCGGCCAGGACCCGGAGTTCTTCGAGTTCTACCGCTCGATGACCGCCTACGAGCGTGCGCTCCGGCAGCAGAACTCGACCATGGTGATCTCGCCCGACAGCGAGTTCTTCGAATATCTCGGCGGCTCCGGCGCTTCGCCGCGCGTCCAGGACTGACACCGTACCGGCCGGGGCCTCGCGCCCCGGCCGGCCGCTTTCGGGGCCTCGTGCCGGGCCCGGGGACAGGACATGAGCATCGGATTCGCACTCTTGCTGGGGTTCGGCATGGTGCTGGTGATCGAGGGGCTGGTCTTCGCGCTCGCGCCCGGGCGCATCGAGGACATGCTGCGCCTGATGGCGGGCATCCCGGCCGACACGCGCCGCATGATCGGCCTCTCCGCGATCACGCTCGGCGTGGTCCTGGTGGCCGCAGCGCTCGGTGTCGCGGGATGACGCGCGCCTTCCGTCACGCGCATGTGACGGGACGGGGCCGCACCGCGAGACGCGAAGAGGTTGATCCCGCGCCCCCGCGCGCAAATATTCTCCGCAGTGGGGCCGGTTCGTCCGTTCACCGGCCGCGGCAGTCCAGAGGAGGTTCGTCCGTGACAACGCATTCGACGAGGATGAGGCAGTCCGCCCCCCGGCACCCCGAGGCCCGCGTGGCCGTCGCCGCGCGCGGCGCCGTCCCGGACGGGGCGCAGCTCTACCGCATCCTCATGGCGGGCATCGTCGCGCTGCTCGTCGCGCTCGCCACCGTGCTCGGCACCGCGCAGGCCCGCGCGCAGGCCGCGCCGCCCTCCTTCGCCGATCTCGTGGACCAGGTCGGCGACGCCGTGGTGAACATCACCACGTCTTCCGTCGTCGCCTCGCTTCAGGGGCCGGGGCCCGACGTGCCCCCCGGCAGCCCGCTCGAGGATTTCTTCAACGACTTCCTCGACCGCCAGCAGGGACCGGAGCGTCCCTCGCGCCGCAGCCAGGCGCTGGGCTCGGGCTTCGTTATCTCCGAGGACGGCTTCATCGTCACCAACAACCACGTCATCGAGGGCGCCGACGAGGTGCTGATCGAGTTCCGCTCGGGCCGCGAACTGGTGGCCGAGGTCATCGGCACCGATCCCAACACCGACATCGCGCTCCTCAAGGTCGAGGCCGACACGGCGCTGCCCTTCGTGCCCTTCGGCGACAGCGACGCGATGCGCGTGGGCGACTGGGTCATGGCCATGGGCAACCCGCTCGGCCAGGGCTTCTCGGTCTCCGTCGGCGTCGTCTCGGCGCGCGAGCGGGCGCTCTCGGGCACCTATGACGACTACATCCAGACCGACGCCGCCATCAACCGCGGCAACTCGGGCGGCCCGCTCTTCAACATGGCGGGCGAGGTCATCGGCGTGAACACCGCGATCCTGTCGCCCACCGGCGGCTCCATCGGCATCGGCTTCGCCATGTCCTCCGAGGTCGTCACCAACGTGGTGGCGCAGCTCCGCGAGTTCGGCGAGACCCGCCGCGGCTGGCTCGGCGTCCGCATCCAGGACGTGAGCGACGACATCGCCGAGGGGCTCGGCCTCGCCGAGGCGCGCGGCGCGCTCGTCACCGACGTGCCCGAGGGCCCGGCGCTCGACGCGGGCGTCGAGGTGGGCGACGTGATCCTCAGCTTCGACGGCGAGGACATCCAGGACACCCGCGAGCTCGTGCGCATCGTCGGCGAGAGCGGCGTGGGCGAGACCGTGCGCATGACCGTCCACCGCGACGGCGCGACCGAGACGCTTCTCGTGACGCTCGGCCGCCGCGAGACCGCCGAGGGCGCGGCCGCACCCTCCTCGGCCCTGCCCGAGCCGGAACCGGCGGGCGAGGTGCTCGGCCTCACGGTGACGCCGCTGACCGACGAGCTGCGCCGGAGCCTCGGCGCCGAGGGCGTCACGGGCGGCCTCGTGATCGAGGGCGTCGATCCCGCCTCCGACGCGGCCAGCAAGGGCCTCCAGCCCGGCGACATCATCACCGAGGTCGCCCAGCAGCCCGTCCGCACCGTCGCCGAGTTCGAGGAGCGCGTGACCGCCGCGGGCGATGCCGGGCAGAAGAGCGTCCTGCTCCTGATCCGGCGCGGCGGCGATCCCCGCTTCGTGGCGCTCGCGCTCGACGAGTGATCCTCCGACAGACCTTGAAGGCCCCCGGCGCAGCCGCGTCCGGGGGCCTTTGCGTTCGCGGGGCGCGGGTGGACGGCCTGGCGCGCGGGGCGTTCCCGTTCAGTCCCCTCCGTTCAGGCCCCTCCGTTCGGCAGCCGGCCACTCGGTTCGGCGCCTTCCCCGTCAGTGCCTCCACGCGTGGGAGGGCTTCGCGTGTGAGGCGCAATCGCGTGTGATGGGCCATCGCGCGTGAGGCGCCTCACGTCCTGCGGGCCTCGGCCTTCCGCGACACGCGCGTCCGGCGTCGCCGCTCCCAGATCGCCGCTCCCGGCCCGCCGCGGTCAGGTCCCCGCAGGATCCTCCGGCGCCCAGACGACGAGGCCGAGCGCGCGCGCCGCCGCCAGCGACAGGACCCCGCTCCTCAGCCCGAGCTCCCGCTGGTAGGCCTCGACCGCCGCCCGCGTCTCTCCGTCCATCTCCCCCGTCACCGCTCCCCCGTGGAGGCCGCGCGCGGCGAGCGCCCGCTGGAGCGAGGCGACGAAGGCCGGATCGCGCTCGACCCCGCAGGGGATCTCGAACCAGACCGGGGCATCGCGCGCCGCCCCGGCCGCCGCCACCGGGCCGAGCGCCTCGGGCAGGGGCGTCGCGTCGCGCGCATAGCAGGTGCCGGGCAGGGGCTGCGGCGGCGGCACGCCGAGCAGGGCGGCCCGCACCGGCGCGGCCGGGGCCACGGCGTCGCCGCCCGCGGGCACGCAGGCCCCGAGCCCCGCCGCGATGGCCGCAGCCAGCGCCAACCGTGCAATCCCGATCTCCGCGCGCACTGCCCTTCGCGCCCCTGTCGCCGTTCTTGCCCGGAAGCTACCCGCCTTTCCCCCGCCGGGAAAGCGCCGCGCCCCGGCCGTCCCGCCATCGGCCGGAGCCCGCCGCCCCCCGCTCAGGGTCCATCCGCCGCGCGCGCCGGCTCGTGCAGGCGCACCAGCTCGTCCAGCATCTCCGAGATGTCCTCGATCCGCTCGGCGACCACATGGGTCACGCCCGACTGCCGCTGCACCCGCCCCGTGACCCGGAGCATGCGCCCCGCGATCACCGCACGCCGGAAGGTCTGGTAGACCTTCTGCCAGACGACCACGTTGGCCACGCCGAACTCGTCCTCCAGCGTCACGAAGA
>NZ_JBQLZP010000246.1:0-1395 GCF_052168335.1 Roseicyclus sp.
GTCGATCTCGGCCACGGTCTCGCGCGAGAGGGCGGGGGCGGGCTTGCGCGCGGTGGGGTGGGCGATGGCGCCCCGGCGCGCGAGGATGTGCTTGCGGATGGCGAGGCCGAGGCCCGGCTGGCTCTCGTAGCGGACGAGCGGGAGGTAGGCGTCGAAGAGGTCGCGGGCGCGGGTCTCGTTTCCTTCGCCCATCAGGCGGACGACATCGGCCATCATCTCGGGATAGGCGAAGCCGGTCATCGCGCCGTCGGCGCCGCGCAGCATCTCCTCGAGGAGGAACTGGCCGCCGTTGCCGCAGAGGATCGAGACGCGGCGGGCGCCCTGCGCCTCGGCGCGGCGGAGGGTCGAGATCTTCTCGAGGCCCGGCCAGTCCTCGTGCTTGAGCATCACGCAGGACGGGTGATCGCGGAAGATGCGCAGGCAGAGGCCTGTCGAGATCTGGACGCCGGTGACGAGGGGGAAGTCCTGGAGGACCCAGGGGATCGGGCCGAGCACCTCGGCCACGTTGGCGAAGTAGCCGGCGATCTGGTCGTCGGTGCGCAGCGTCGAGGCGGGCGCCACCATGACGCCGGCGGCCCCCTTGTCCATGGCGGTCTTGGCCAGCGCCTCGATGGCGGCGAGGCCGGGCGCGGAGACGCCGACGACCACGGGCACCGAGGCGCGGGCGGTGACGCGTTCGACGACGGCCACGGACTCCTCGGCCGAGAGCTTGCCCGCCTCGCCCATCATGCCGAGGATCGTGAGGCCGGTCGCGCCCTTCTCCTCGTAGAAGGCGACCATGCGGTCGATGCTCGCGAGGTCGAGGGCGCCGTCGGGGAGGAAGGGGGTGGCGGCGATGGTGAAGACGCCGGAGGCGGTCTCATCGAGCATGTCGGTCTCCTGTCCCGGGGGGCCGGGGTCTGTGGCTCTGGTTCAGCGCGATGCGGCCGAGCGCGGTGGCGGTGGCGGCCTGGCAGGGCTCGACCACCGGCAGGCCGATCGCGTCCTCGAGGGGCGCGCGCAGGCGCGCCATGCCGGCGCAGCCGAGGATGAGGACGTCGGCGCCGTCGCGGTCGCGGAGCGCCGTTCCGACCTCGACCATGCGCGCCTGTGTGGTCGTTTCGTCCGCCAGCTCCGCCACGCCGAGGCCGAGGGCGCGGTCGCCCGCGAGCCGGTCCATGACGCCCATCGCGCCGAAGGCGCGCATGTGGCGGGGGATGGAGGCGGGCAGGATCGAGATGACGCCGAAGCGCTGGCCGAGGGTGAGGGCGGTGGCGACCGCGCATTCCTGGATGCCGAGGACGGGTTTCGCCGTCCGGTCGCGCAGCGCGTGGAGGCCGGGATCGCCGAAGCAGGCGATGACGAAGCCGGACGCGCGGTTCTCGAGGCGGGCGGCCAGCGCGAGGAGGTGGGGCA
>NZ_JBQLZP010000247.1:0-2962 GCF_052168335.1 Roseicyclus sp.
CGGCTTCGTGCGCAAGATGGTCGAGGACGTGGCGGGCAAGGACGCGCTGCCGTACTTCCCCTACATCTTCACGCTCTTCCTGTTCATCCTCTTCGCGAACTTCCTCGGCCTCATCCCGGGCAGCTTCACGACGACCTCGCACATCGCGGTGACGGCGGTCATGGCGGCGGCGGTCTTCATCACCGTCACGCTCGTCGGCTTCATCAAGAACGGCGCGGCGTTCCTCAGCCTCTTCTGGGTGTCGTCGGCGCCGCTGGCGCTGCGGCCGATCCTGGCGATCATCGAGGTGATCTCGTACTTCGTCCGGCCGGTCAGCCACTCCATCCGTCTCGCCGGCAACCTGATGGCCGGCCACGCGGTGCTCAAGGTGTTCGCGGGCTTCGCGGGCGCCATGGGCCTCGCCGGGATCGCGCCGATCCTCGGCGTCGTGGCGATCTACGGGCTCGAGGTGCTGGTGTCGGCCATCCAGGCCTACGTCTTCACAATCCTCACCTGCGTCTACCTCAAGGACGCGCTTCATCCGCATCACTGAGGGGCGGCGGGGGGCACCCCGCGTCCCGTCCCCGCTCACTCACGGCATCTCAAGGCTTCCAACGTAAGGAGACACGACAATGGAAGGCGATATCGCACAAATGGGTCAGTTCATCGGCGCCGGCCTCGCCGCCATCGGTTCGGGCGCGGCCGCCATCGGTGTGGGCCACGTGGCCGGCAACTTCCTCGCCGGCGCGCTGCGCAACCCTTCGGCCGCCGCCGGCCAGACCGCGACCCTCTTCATCGGCATCGCGTTCGCGGAAGCGCTGGGCATCTTCGCCTTCCTCGTCGCGCTCCTGCTGATGTTCGCCGTCTGAGCCGGGCCTCGAGAGACCATCCTTACGTCCGGGGCCCGCAGCACGCATCGCGGGTCCCGGTGTAAATCCGGTTCCAGGAGGACGCTTCCATGGCTGAACAGGCCACCCACGGCGCGACCGATGCCGCCCAAGGCGCACCGGGCATGCCGCAGCTCGACTTCTCGACGTTCCCGAACCAGATCTTCTGGCTGATCGTCACGCTGGTCGCGATCTACCTCATCCTCGACAAGGTGGCCCTGCCGCGCATCGCCGCCGTCCTGGCCGAGCGCCAAGGCACGCTGACGAACGACCTCGCGGCCGCCGAGGACCTCAAGCGCAAGGCCGCCGAGGCCGAGGAAGCCTACAACCGCGCGCTCGCCGAGGCCCGGGCCGAGTCGCAGCGCATCGCCGACGCCGCGCGCGCCGAGATCCAGGCCGACCTGGCCGCGGCCACGGCACGGGCGGACGAGCAGATCGCCGCCAAGACCGCCGAGAGCGAGCGTCGCATCGGCGAGATCCAGGCCAGTGCGACGCGCTCGGTCGAGGAGGTCGCCCGCGACGTCGCCGCCGACGTGGTCGCCGCGATCCTGCCCGGCCAGTCCGCCGACGCCGACGACGTGGCGCGGGTCATCGCCGCGCGGATGAAGGGATAAGGCCATGCGTCCGATCATCGTCACCGCCGCCGCGCTCCTCGCCTCGCCCGCCCTCGCGGCCGAGCCCGGCTATGCGCCCGGCTACGACTTCACGTCGCTCTTCAACACCGACTTCGTGGTGCTGATCGGCTTCCTGCTGTTCCTGTCGATCCTGTTCTACTTCAACGTGCCCGCCATGCTCGGCGGCATGCTGGACAAGCGGGCCGACGGAATCCGGTCGGAGCTCGACGAGGCCCGCGCGCTGCGCGAGGAGGCGCAGTCGCTCCTCGCCTCCTACGAGCGCCGCAGCCGCGAGGTCGCCGAGCAGTCCGAGCGCATCGTGGCCCAGGCCCGCGCCGACGCGCAGGCCGCGGCCGACTCGGCCAAGCAGGAGCTTGAGCGCTCCATCGCGCGCCGCCTCGCCGCCGCCGAGGACCAGATCGCGAGCGCCGAAGCCAAGGCCGTCCGCGCCGTGCGCGACCGCGCCGTCGAGGTGGCCGTGGGCGCCGCGGGCGAGCTGATCGCGAACCGCATGGCCGCGTCGGATGCCAACGCGCTGATCGACGCCTCGATCGACCAGGTCCGCGCCCGCCTCAACTGAAGCGTCGCGCCGCCGATCCTGAACGCCCCGGTCCGAAAGGCCGGGGCGTTTGCCGTTGGGTGCGGGGCTCAGCCGAACCGCGCGCGCCAGGTGGGTTTCGGATCTCCAGGCTCCGCCGTCGCCTCGTAGACCCCCCGCGCCAGCGCCCGCGCCAGGCAGAGCGCGCCGAGATGTCCGAGGATGGCGAGATCGGGCGGGCCCTTGATCGGGCGCGCGCCGGTCGCGACGGCGAAGACCACGTCGCCGTCCATCGGCAGGTGCGAGGGCCAGACCGCGCGCGCGATCCCGTCATGGGCCATCACCGCCAGCCGCGCAGCCTGCGCCTTGGTCAGGTCCGCGTCCGTCCCGACCACGGCGATCACCGTGGCCTCCCGGTCGCTGGTCGTCATCTTGGTGGGCGGCACGCGGGACGGGTCGAAGGCGGGTGCCGGGCCGAGGCCGCCGAACTCGTCTCCGAACTCGCAGGGCGCGGCGTGGAAATGCGGGGCGTCGCCGACCGTCACCTGCCCGACCGGGTTCGACACCACCAGCGCGCCCACCGTGAAGCCGTTCCACTCGGCCGAGGCCGAGCCGAGCCCGCCCTTCAGATCGGCCAGCGTCGCCCCCGTGCCCGCCCCGGCCGTGCCGAGGGCGAAGTCCTCGGCCGCGTCCTCGAAGGCGCGTCGCCCGAGGGCGGGATAGGGCGAGGCCGTCCAGCCCTTGTCGCCGCCGTTGGCGAGGTCGAAGACGATGGCCGCCGGGACGATGGGCACGGTCAGCCCGTGGACGGCGAAGCCGCGCCCGCGCGCGCGAAGCCCCTCGGTCACGCCCTGCGCCACGTCCAGCCCGAAGGCCGAGCCGCCGGCGGGGCAAGTCGCGTCGAGCGCCTGCACCGGCCGGTCCGGGGGAATCGGAAGGCCGTC
>NZ_JBQLZP010000248.1:0-4840 GCF_052168335.1 Roseicyclus sp.
TCGCCCGCGAAGACCGGAAGGACGATCCGCCCGACGCCCGCGCGCGCCAGCTCCAGCATCAGGCGCGGATCGTTCGCGGTGGTCACGATGCCCGCGCCATGGACCTCGCGCACCCAGCGGGCCGAGGGTGTTCCGGCCGCGTCTTCGGAGGCGCCGATCCATCCCTCGACCTCCGGACCGGAGGCATAGACGGCGTAGTCCACGATGCCGGTGCGGCGCCCCGCGAGCCAGGCCTGCTCGGGCCGCCGGTTGCGGATGCCGATGTCGATCTCGCGGCGCGCGATGTCCATGTCGCGGTTGCCCTCGACGAATTCCGGCACCCAGTCGGACGCAGGCGACCAGTAGCCGGGCAGGTGCCGCGCGAGGTGGCGCGCGGTCCAGGTTCCGGCCGAGATGCGCACGCGCACCGGCCCGTCCCGCGCCGCGCGCCATTCCGAGATGTCGGCGGCCGCCCGCTCCATCCGCCCGGCGAGATCGAGCAGCGCCCGCCCCTCCGCCGTCAGGGCATAGCCGAGCGCGCCGTGGTGGAAGAGCCTGCGCGCCAGCCGCGCCTCCAGCGCCTTCATCCGGCGCGACAGGGTCGCCGGGCTCGACCCGCTGCGCTCCGCCGCCGCCGTCAGCGTGCCCGCCCGCGCCACGGCGGCGAAGAGGATGAGGTCGTCCCAGGAGAGGACGTTTTTCATTTCCGAAAACCCGGTTGCGATCTTCGCTGTCGAAGGCGGCGGGGCGCCGGTGCATTTTCGGGCCGCAACCATAGATCAAGGAACCACGTTATGCGAGACCGTCCCCGCATGAGGCCGCCCCCGCCGCCGCAGGGCGAATACGATCACGAACAGCGCCGCTTTGCGGAAATGATCGCGGAGGAGCGCGTGCGAAGACGATCGCAGCGCTGGCGCGCGCTGCGCCGGTGGCTCACCGGGGGGTGAGCACGGTGATCCCGATGTTGCCGGCCCGCGCAAGCTCGGGGTCGAGCGTCATCGGGACGTATTCGCCCCGCCGCCACAGCTCGCCCAGGTCATCGTAGTGGCGGCTGAGCGGGTGGCCGGACTGGCCGGTGGCGATCACGAAGACCGAGCTGTCGGGATCGGCGAAGTCGTAGACGCCCCGGTAGCCCGCCGCGTGGGTGTTGGCGTAGGGGTCCGGCCCGTCGCCCGGCGTCGCGCCGCGCTGGAGCGTGAAGTCGCCGCCCGAGGTCGGCTGCCGGATGTTCACGAGCCAGGACATGAGCCGCGTCTCGCCGAGGACGGGATGATCGTGCTGCGCCTCGTGCGCCGCGCCCCAGCGCCAGCTTTCCAGATCATCGCCGTAGCGCTCGGCCAATTCCTGCAGCGCGTCGTCGAGCGCGCGGCGGGCGATCTCGGTGCAGTCCTCGTCGGCGGTCGAGCGCGCCACGTCGCACCATTCGGCGGCGCCGTTCACGTCGCGGAAGACGCGCTCGATGAAGATGGGCTCCACCTGCCAGAACTCGTCGGCCAGCGGCCCGAGCTCGTCACGGATCAGCCGCTGCTGGAGCGCGCGCATCCAGGCGGCGTAGATCAGCGGCTCGGGCAGGTGCTCGTTCATCTCGCCGTTCCACTCGGCCAGCAGCTCCAGCGCCTCCTGCCTGCGGCGGTCGGGCGTGCCCTCGGGCGCGGCCTCCTCGATGAACCAGAGGTCGCGCGCGACGAGCGGCAGGATGTTGCGCGCGGCGGCCGACACGGTGTCGAGCTGCGCCTCCACGAAGCTGTCGCGGGTATGCACCTGCCGGTCCTGCATGAGGCGCGTCAGCCGCGTGATCCGCTGCGTGTCGCCCCAGTCGAAGCTGACGTGCAGGGGGAAATCGCGGTCGACCGTCTTGTTGTTCGTGTTGCCGAGGATGCCGCCCTCGGGATCGACGAAGCGGGGATTGGCGAAGTACTGCGTCACGCCGAGCCAGCGGTTCTCCTCCACCCAGCCGGGAGAGGGCATCCGCGCCTGCGTCTGGTGCTGGGTCGAGCGCCAGGGCATGTGGCCGATCACCTGCATGGCGATGCGCCCGTCCGCGCTGGCCACCATGAGGTTCTGCGAGGGCGCGACGAAGTCCTCGCCGGCGGCCAGCGCCTCCTCGATGGTGCCCGCGCGCATCAGCCTCAGGCCCGTCTGGATCGAGGTGTTGCTGTCGGTCAGCGCGGTCCAGGCCATGCTCATGACGTGGCCGGGCGGCGTCACGGTGGCGAAGTCGAAATGGCTGCCCGGGATCACCGGCCCGTTCGTCGTGGTGCGGAGCGTGATCGTCACCGGCGCCTCGCCCGCGACCTCGATGATCTCGCGGCGCGTCCCGAAGGGCGCCCAGCCGTCGGGCGTGCGGTATTCCTCGGGGTTTTCGGGGTTCACCTCCTCGACGTAGAGGTCGATGTCGTCGAGGTAGGAGGAGGTGAGCCCCCACGCGAGGCGGTCGTTGCGGCCGGCGAGGATCATCGGCATTCCGGGGATCGTGCCGCCGATGACGCCGCCGGTCGAAAGCTCGAGCCGCGCGAGATACCAGATCGTCGGCGCGGTCAGTCCAAGGTGCGGGTCGTTGGCGAGGAGTGCGCCGCCCGCCGCCGAGCGCGAGGCGGCGGCCGCGAAGGCATTCGATGCCCCGCCGCGCCCGAGGCCGAGGACGTTCGGATGCAGGGGATGGCGCGGCGTGCCGACCGCCTCGGCGAAGCGGGGCAGGGGCGCGTCGAAGAGGCTGGCGTAATCGGCGAGATCGGCGGTCCCTTCGCCCGGCGCTTCGGGCAGGATGTCCGACAGCCGGTCGGGATCGCCGAGCGCGAGCGAGGTGCGCGCGCGCAGCACCTCCTCCTCGTGGTGGCCGGCGAGCTGGAGCGCCATGATCATCGTGATCGCGACGGAATCGGCCGGCCGCCAGGGCGCGATCTCGGGCTCGAACAGCAGAAGCTCGGGCGCGCCGCGCCCCAGCGCCTCCTCGCCCACGAGGCGGAGCCAGGCGTTCACCCCCGCCGCATAGGCCTCGAGCGCCTCTACCGACTCGGGCTCGAGCGCGGCGACCGAGGCGCGGGCATGCCCGTCGATGTCGAGCCGCCGGAGAAGGTCGTCGATCTGCAACGTCGCGGGCCCGAACAGCTCCGACAGCCGCCCCTGCGCCGTCCGCCGCAACATGAGCATCTGCCACAGCCGGTCCTGCGCATGGGCGAAACCGAGGCCGAAGAACACGTCCGCGTCGGTCTCGCCGAAGATGTGCGGCACGGCGGCGGTGTTGCGCACGATCTCGACCGGTGCCGTGATCCCCTGCACGCTCCAGTCCGCCTCGTAGTCGGGGATCGAGCGCGCGGCGATCCAGCCGAACACGAGTATCGCCGCCACGCTGAGCGCGACGGCGACGGTGACGATCCTCAGAAGCCATCGCAGCAGGAGGGCCATGCAACCTCGGGCGTGGACGATGGCCCCGGTCTACCCGGGCCGGAGGGAATTGCAAGCCGCCCGCTCGGGCGGCGACGTCAGGGAAGGATGCGGGTGTAGCGCGTGCCCTCGAGGGTGGCGCCGACGATCAGCCCGGCCTGCCCGTAGATCACCGCGATGACCGGATCGAGCAGCGCCGTCGTGTCCACGCCGAGCGTCGCGCCCGTGGCGTTCACGGCGTAGCGCACGTCGGCGCCCGCCGACCAGCCGGGCGAATTGCGGAAGTTGCTCAGCGCCTCCTCGGTCATGAAGAAGAGCGTGTGCGAATACTGCTGCGCCCCGATCTGGAGGCCGAAGGAGCCCGATGCGGCCGAGTAGTAGTCGACCGTGGTGCCGTTGATCCGGAGCGCGCCGCGCCCGTAGGAGCCGCCGAAGCCGAAGCCCGCCTCGGTCACCAGCGGCATGACGAGGATGCCCGCCGCATCGCGCATCAGCGTCTCGGTGCCGGGAACCTCCTGCACCATGAAGTTGAGCGCCGCGTCGACGCGGGCGTCGATCCGCTCGCCGCCGCCCGAGTTGAGACCGTTGCCGCATGCCGCGAGAAGCGGGACGGACCCGCCCGCGATCAGGAAGTTGCGCCGCGAAAGCCTGCTCATGGGCCTTGCCTCTCCGTTGTGCCTCGATGCCGTATCCTTGCCCGCGGTCGTTCCGCGCCACGGGCTGATGGCGGGGAGCATACCCCCCCTCGGCGGCAATGTCATCCCGCCAACCACAATTTCTGCGGTTTCCCGCCGACGCGACCGCAAGGCCTTGCGTCGGGTCGGTTCAGCCGTTCAGGGCGCGCGCCACCCGCGGGGCGAAGTAGGTCAGCACCCCGTCGCAGCCCGCCCGGCGGAAGCACATCAGGCTCTCGAGCATGACCTTGTCGCCGTCGATCCAGCCGTTCGCCGCCGCAGCCTGGATCATCGCGTACTCGCCCGAGACCTGGTAGGCGTAGGTCGGCGCGCCGAAGCGGTCCTTCACCTGCCGCACCATGTCGAGATAGGGCTGGCCGGGCTTGACCATCACCATGTCGGCGCCCTCCATGAGGTCGCGCTCGACGCAGCGCAGCGCCTCGAGCCGGTTGGCGGGGTCGATCTGGTAGGTCTTCTTGTCGCCCTTGAGCGCGCCGGAGGCGCCCACCGCATCGCGGAACGGGCCGTAATAGGCCGAAGCGAACTTGGCCGCGTAGGACATGATGGCGACGTTCGTGTGCCGGGCCCCCTCCAGCGCCTGCCGGATCGCGCCGATCCGCCCGTCCATCATGTCGGACGGCCCGAGGATGTCGGCGCCCGCCTCCGCCTGCGCCAGCGCCATGCGGACCAGCGCCTCCACCGTCTCGTCGTTCACGATCACGCCGTCGCGCACGATCCCGTCATGGCCGTTGGCGTTGTAGGGGTCGAGCGCGATGTCGGTCATCACGGCGAGGTCGGGCACC
>NZ_JBQLZP010000249.1:0-8002 GCF_052168335.1 Roseicyclus sp.
AAGGCGCGCGAGATGCTCTATCTCGGCGAGCGCTACACGGCGGCCGACCTCGCCGCCTGCGGGGTGGCGTGGAAGGTCGTGCCGGACGCGGAGCTCGGGGCCGAGGCGGGCGCGGTCGCCGAACGCCTCGCCGCGCTCCCGCCGCTCTCGGTCAGGGCGATGAAGCGGGTGCTGAACCACGCCGCGCCCGGCGCCATCCGCGCGGCGCTCGACCTCGAGACCGAGGCGACCGTCGCCTGCTTCCTCGACCCCGAGACGACGCGGCGGATGACGGCGTTCTGAGGTCCGCTCAGCCGATCACGCCCGCCTGCCGCAGCGCCGCGATCCGGTCGGCATCGTAGCCCGCCTCGGCCAGCACCGCGTCGGTCTGCGCGCCGAGGTCGGGGACGGGCAGGCGGACGCTCAGCGGCGTCTGCGAGAACTTCACCGGGAAGCCCGTCATCCGCACCGTCCCGTGGCCGGGATGCGGCACCTCGAGCACCATGTCCTGCGCCGCCACCTGCGGGTCTGCCAGCGCCTCGGTCAGGCTCTGGACCTTGCCGCAGGGCACGCCCGCGCGGTTCAGCCGCTCGATCCAGTGCGCCTGCGTCGCCCCCTCGAGCGCGGCGTCGACGAGGCGGTTCAGCTCGACCCGGTTCTGCACGCGCGACGTGTTGTCGGCGAAGCGCGGGTCCGCGAGCAGGTGGCCGAGCCCGATCTCGTTGAGGAACCGCGCCACGAAGACGTCGGTGGAGGGCGCGACCGCGATATGTCCGTCCGCCGCCCGGAAGAGGCCGTAGGGCGCGACGATCGGGTGGTCGTTGCCGGTGGGGATGGGGTCGCGGCCCGTGGCGAGCGCGCCGCTCGAGAGATAGGCCATCATCGAGAGGATCGACATCATCATCGAGGCCTCGACCCGCTGCGCCGGCAGGCCCGCCTCGCGCCCGCGAAGGGCCGCGACCGCGCCGAGGGCCGCATAAAGCCCGGCGATGAGGTCGGTCAGGGGCGGCCCGGTGCGGAGCGGCCCCGTTGCGGGCGTGCCGTTCGTCGCCATGTAGCCCGACATGGCCTGCGCGATGAAGTCGAAGGCGGGCCGGTCGGCATAGGGCCCGGTTGCGCCGTAGCCGTTCACGCTGACCACGATGAGGCGCGGGTTGACCGCGGCCAGCCGCTCGGCTGTCAGGCCCATCTCGTCCAGCACGCCGGGGCGGTAGTTCTCGGTCAGGATGTCGGCCTCGGCGAGCAGCCGCTCCAGCACGGCGAGCCCCTCGGGACGCCTCAGGTCGACCGCGACCGAGCGCTTGTTGCGGTTGAACCCGGCGAAGTACCAGGACAGGCCGTCGACGATGTTGCCCTGTCCGCGCACGGGGTCGCCGCCGCCGGGGCTCTCGACCTTCACGACGTCCGCGCCGAGATCGCCGAGGATCATCGAGCAGAAGGGACCGGAGAGGATGCGCGTGAGGTCGACGACCCGCACGCCCGACAGGGGAAGGCCGCTCATCCCGCCGCCGTCGCCGTCAGGCCGGGGTCGTAGCGCCGCAGACGCGGGCCGGACTTGATGACCTGGCCGGGAAGCTCGCGGCCGATGATCTCCTGCGTCAGCTTCGCCGCGGCGATGAGTTTCTCCAGGTCGATCCCGGTGTCGTAGCCGCTCTCGTTCAGGAGGTAGACCAGATCCTCGGTGCAGATGTTGCCCGTTGCCCCCGCCGCGAAGGGGCAGCCGCCGAGCCCGCCCACGGCGGCGTCGTACTCGGTGACGCCCTCGGCGAGGCCCGTCATCACGCAGGCGAGGCCCACGCCGCGGGTGTTGTGGAAGTGCAGCTTGATCCCGAGGCCCGGCGCCTCGTCCCGGATCGCGCGGACGGCGGCGCGCACCGTGGCGGGCGTGGCCATGCCCGTGGTGTCGCCGAGGCCGACCGAGCGCGCGCCGAGCTCCTGGTAGCGTTTCGCGATGCGCGCCACCTGCCCGGGCGGGACGACCCCCTCGAAGGGACAGCCGAAGGCCGTGGCGATGCCCCCTTCGACGGCGACGCCGGCGCGGTCGAGGAGCGCGAAGACCGCCTCGAAGTCCTTGAGCGAGGCGTCGATCGCACGGTTCACGTTCTTGAGGTTGTGCGTCTCGGAGGCCGAGACGACGGTGTGGACCGCATCGACGCCGCAGGCGGCCGCCCGCTCGGCGCCGCGCAGGTTCGGGATGAGCGCAGAGACGACCGCGCCCTCGGGCCGGTCGATCCCGGCCAGCACCTCCTCGGCGTCGGCCAGTTGCGGGACGGCGCGGGGGCTGACGAAGGAGGTCACCTGCATGTGCCGGATGCCCGAGGCGAAGAGGGCGTTGGCGATCTCGATCTTCTTCGCCGTCGGGATGAAGGCCGCCTCGATCTGGAAGCCGTCGCGCGGTCCGACCTCGCAGACGGTGATGCGGGACCCTTCGGGAACGGGGCCTGCGCCCGGGTCTTCTTGCGGCATGGACGGTCACTCCGGTATCGGCCGGGGCGGGTCTCGCCCCGGGTCGGCCAGAGTGTGCGCGCGCCGTTCGGGACGGGCAAGGGCGGTCCGGGCCGGCCCCGGCGCTTCCAGACGGGCCGATGGAAATGCTCGCGGGGAGGTCTCGGGGCGGAGCTGGCCGTTGCGCATATATGACAAGAAAACAGAGTATTGCGGCGCATTCCTGATGTGGCATTGCCACATGGGAGGGGATATCAGGCATCGCGCTGCGTGCTTCTGTCATGACGAAAAGAGAATTCTGATTTCGTCGCCCGTCATGCCCACTTGAAAACTTGCGATGAATGGCATCCCCTGATGCCCGGTTCCGACAAGGGAGGAGGAAACCCCAATGAAAAATCTCACGCTGAGTTCCATGACCTTCGGCGCGGCGATGGCCGCGGCCGTCACGCTGTCCGCGGTTCCCGCATCCGCGACCGAGTGCATCGCGCCCTCGAACCCCGGCGGCGGCTGGGACTTCACCTGCCGCACCATCGGCCGCGTGCTGGGCGAACTCGGCCTCGTCGACGGCAACGTGCAGGTCACGAACATGGCCGGTGGCGTCGGCGCGGTGGCCTTCGCGATGGTCGCGACCGAGCGTCCGGCCGACGAGGACCTGATCGTCGCAACCTCGACCGTGGGCGTCACGCAGATGGCGCAGGGCCGCTATCCCGCGCCGCTCGAGACGATGCGCTACCTCGCAATGCTCGGCGCGGACGTGGGCATCATCGCGGTCGACAACGACAGCCCGATCCAGACGCTGGCCGAGCTGAACGAGGCGATGGTCGCCGATCCGTCGGCGCTCGTGACCGCGGGCTCGTCGGGCGCGGGCGGCTGGGACCATATCCGCCTCCTGATGGTCGCGCAGGCCGCGGGCGTCGAAGACCTCGGCGCGATCCGGTGGGTGCAGTTCGACGGCGGCACCGATGCCGTGACGCAGATGATGGGCGGCCAGATCGACGTCGTCTCGACCGACATGGGCGAGATCGCGGGCTTCGTGGAATCGGGCGACATCCGCGTCCTCGCGGCGCTGTCGGACGAGCCGATCCCGGCCTTCCCCGACATCCCGACCGCCATCTCGCAGGGCATCGACGTGACCGGCTACAACTGGCGCGGCCTCTACACCGGCGGCGAGGTCTCGGACGAGGCCTACAACGGCTGGGTCGAGCGGCTCGAGACGCTCTACAACTCGGACAATTGGCAGACGGCGGCGACCGAGGCGGGCCTCGTCCCGATCTGGCGCGGCGGCGACGAGTTCGAGGCCTTCGTGCGCGATCAGGCGGCCATCATGGAGCAGATCTCGCGCGACATCGGCGTCATCGAATGACGCGACTGAGCGTCAGGCTCTTCGGCGCCGCGGTCTTCGCGATCGCGGCGCTCTACACGCTCGGGGCCGGGAACTACGAGATCACCTTCGGCGACGTGCTGGGGCCGACCGTCTTTCCCGTCATCGTCGGGATCCCGATGATGATCCTCTCGGCGTCGCTCGTGGTGTTTCCCACGGGCGATGTCGAGTGGCCGGGGCCGCAGCGGCTCTGGCGGCAGGGCGTCGCGCTCGCGGTCTTCATCGCCTACACGATGCTGCTCGAGCCGCTGGGCTTTCCGCTCGCGACCTTCGGGCTGATCGCGCTCGTGGGGATCGTGCTGGGCGGCGCGCCGTGGAAGGCCGCGCTGCTCGGCGCCGCCTTCGGGCCGGGGCTCTGGGCGCTCTTCGACCAGGTTCTGGGACTGCCGCTCGACTTTCTGGGGACGCTCTTCGGCTGAGGCCGGCGGGGCGCAGGGGATACGTGCCATGGAAGTGCTCTCGCTGATCGGCAGCGGATTCGCGGTGGCGATGACGCCGCTGAACATCGGCCTGCTGCTGATGGGCTGCTTCATCGGGACGCTGCTCGGCGCGCTGCCGGGCCTGGGGCCCGTGAACGGCGTCGCGGTGCTGATCCCGCTGACCTTCGCCTTCGGCTTCGATCCGACCTCCTCGCTGATCCTGCTCTGCGCGGTCTACTTCGGCTGCATGTACGGCGGGCGGATCAGTTCGATCCTGCTGAACATCCCGGGCGACGAACCGGCGATCATGACCACGCTCGACGGCTACCCGATGGCGGTGCAGGGCCAGGCGGCCAACGCGCTAGCCATCTCGGGCGTCGCCTCCTTCGTGGGCGCGACCATCGCGGTGATCGGCCTGTCGCTCTTCGCGCCGGTTCTCGCGCGGGCGGCGATCCATTTCGGCCCGGCGGACTACTTCGCGCTCTACATCCTCGCCTTCGCGACGATCGGCGGCATCGCGGGCGTGGACCCGCGCAAGACGCTTCTCTCGGCGCTCATCGGCCTCGTGCTGGCGACCGTGGGCCTCGACCCGATCTCGGGCGTGCCGCGCTACACCTTCGACAGCTTCCACCTCTATGACGGGATCGAGCCCATCGTCGCGCTCGTGGGCCTCTTCGCGATCTCGGAGATCCTGCTGCTGCTGGAGAAGGAGGCCAAGCACCGGACCAAGGCCATCCGCGTCGACCGCTGGCTGCCGGAGTGGAAGCCGATCTGGGGCACCAGGTGGGCGATGCTGCGGGGTTCGGGCGTCGGCTTCGTCGCGGGCGTGCTGCCCGGGGCGGGGGCCTCGCTCGGCTCGTTCATGGCCTACGTGTTCGAGAAGCAGAAGTCGAACAAGAACGGCACCTTCGGCAAGGGCGACCCGCGCGGCGTGGCGGCGCCCGAGGCGGGCAACAACTCGGCGGCGGGTGGCGCGCTGATCCCGATGCTCTCGCTCGGCGTGCCCGGTTCGGGTACCACGGCGGTGCTGCTCGCGATGCTGATCTCGCTCAACGTGCAGCCGGGGCCGCTCCTCTTCGAGCGGCAGCCGGACCTCGTCTGGGGCCTCGTCGCCTCGCTCTACCTGGCCAACGTCGCGCTCCTGATCCTCAACCTGCCGATGATCGGCATCTTCACGCGGCTGATGATGACGCCCACCTGGGCGCTGATGCCGGTCGTGGCGGCGATCACCTTCGTCGGCGTCTACGGCATCTCGAACTCGGTCTTCGACCTCGAGCTGATGGTCTTCTTCGGGGTGCTCGGCTACATCCTGCGCAAGCTCGACATCAGCCTCGTGCCGCTGGTCCTGGGGCTCCTGCTCGGCGGCGACATGGAGCGGAACCTGCGCCGCGCCATGTCGATCTCGGACGGCGACTGGTCGATCCTGGTGGCGAGCTGGATCTCCGTCGTGCTCTACATCCTGACCGTGGCCTTCCTGGCGCTGTCGGTCTGGCTTGCCGTGCGCGACCACAAGCAGTCCAAGTCCGAAAGGCTGACCGAGGGATGAAAGCATGAGCGAGACGGTCGGACGGGTCCGTGGCGCCGCGGGTCACGACCTCCTGACGCTCGAACTCTTCCGCAGCATCGCCGCGACCGGCAGCATCGCCCATGCCGCCACGCTCCATGATCTCGTGCCCTCGGCGGTCAGCAAGCGCATGGCCGATCTCGAGGCACTGGTCGGCGTGACGCTCCTGAACCGGCACCGGCGGGGGGTCGAGCTGACGCCCGCGGGGCAGGACCTCCTGCGGCATGCCGAGCGCCTGCGCGACGCGGTCGAGCGGATGGAGGCCGAGATGGGCGCGCACGCCACCGGGCGGCGCGGCGCGATCCGGGTGGCGGCGAACTCCTCCTCGATCTCGCAGTTCCTGCCCGAGGACCTGGCCGAGTTCGTCCTGCGCTATCCCGACATCCACATCCGCCTCTCGGAGATGACGAGCATCGAGGTGATCGAGGCGGTGCGCACGGGGCGGGCGGATCTCGGCATCTTCTCGGGGCTCACCGAGGCGCCGGGGCTGACGCTCATGCCCTACCGGCGCGATACGCTGGTCGTGGTGATGCCCGCGGGCCACCCGCTCGCCACGCGCGCGGCGCTGAGGCTCGACGACATCGTGGGCGAGCCCTTCGTCGCGCTCCAGACCGGAAGCTCGATCCAGGCCTTCCTCGACCGCCGCGCCGAGGACCTCGGCACGCGCATCCGCACGCAGGTCGCGGTCCAGAGCTTCGACGGCGTGCGGCGCATGGTGCAGGCCCGCCTCGGCGTCGCCGTCCTGCCCTTCGGCGCGGTCGAGCCCTATCTCGACGCCGCGCGCCTCGCCATGGTGCCGCTGGACGAGCCATGGGCCACACGCGAGCTTCTGCTTGCCGTGCGCGACCGCGAGGTCATCTCGCCCCAGACCGCGGCCCTGATCGCGACGCTGCAGGGGCAGCCCGCCTGACGCCGCACGACCGCAAGGAGACACGCCATGACCCGCTTCGACGACGACCTCTTCGCCAAGGGCCTCGCGCGCCGGAAGGCGACGCTCGGGGCCGAGTACGTGCAGCAGAGCCTCGACGGCGCGGACGACTTCACCCGCCCCTTCCAGGAGGCGATGACGGCCTGGTGCTGGGGCTTCGGCTGGGGCGACGACGCGATCGACGCGAAGACGCGCAGCATGATGAACCTCGCGATGCTGGGCGCGCTCGGCAAGATGCACGAGTGGGAACTGCACTGCCGCGGCGCGCTCAACAACGGCGTCAGCCCCGAGGAGATCCGCGCGATCTGCCATGTCGTCGCGATCTATTGCGGCGTGCCGCAGGCGCATGAGTGCTTCCGCACGGCGCGCAATGTGCTGGAGGAGCGGGGCCTCCTCTAGACGTCCTCGGCCCCGAGGGTCAGCGCCACGCGGTCGGCGGCGAACCAGGTGCGCCCGTATTCGACCGGCGCGCCGGCCCCGTCGACGTTCACGCCCACCGTGCGCAGGATCGCGGAGCCCGAGGGCAGGCGGAGCTGTGCCGCCAGCGTCGGCGTCGCGATCTTGGCGGTGATCTCGGTGCGCGACCGGGTATAGTCGTCGATCCCGTGGGCGCGGAAGGCCGCCGTGACCGAGCCCGTCTCGCGCAGGGCCTCGAGCATCCGGGGCACCCGCGCCGCCGGGAAGACCGACCGGAAGAGCGCGATGGGCAGCCCGTCCGAGAGGCTGAGGCCCTCGTAGGCATGGACCTGCGCCTCCGTCCCGAGACCGAGCGCCTCGGCCTCGGCGCCGTTCGCCGCCCGCGTCTCGAGGAGGAGGATGCGCTTCTCCGGCACGCGCCCCGCTGCCGCGAGGTTCTGGTGGAACCGCACGCGCCGCCCGATCGGGTAGGGCGTCGCGCGGTGCTGCACGAAGACGCCCGCGCCGCGCCGTGCATGGACCGTGCCGCCCTCGGCCAGCGCCGCCAGCGCGCGCCGCACCGTGTGACGGTTCACGCCGAAGCGCCCGGCGAGCTGCGCCTCCGTCGGCAGGCGGTCGCCGGGGCCGTAATGGCCGCGCGCGATCTCCTCGGCGAGCGCGTCGCGGATCGAGGTCCAGAGTGCCGGTCGTCCCATCTGTCACCAAAACTTCACGAGGCCGGGCTTGCGCCAGGGGGGGGCCGCGGGGTATGAACTTGTATAGTTGTATAAATAAACGGACAACAGCGCAAGATGTCGGAATCGACGGTTCAGGCCCTCCCGAACAAGGACGGCGACGGGGCGACGGAGGCGCGGCGCGCCCGGCTCTCG
>NZ_JBQLZP010000250.1:0-7939 GCF_052168335.1 Roseicyclus sp.
GGTCTGCGCGTCGTGCAGTCCGCCGGTGCCGCGCCCGAGGGCGGCAGCCCCGCCGCGCCGCCCGCCGCGCAGACCGAGGTGCGCCTCGACGCCATCGCCTACGATCTCGAGGGCGGCGTGGTCCTCTCGGGCCGTGGCCCCGCGGACGGGCAGGTGCAGATCCTGCTCGACAACCGGCCCATCGAGCTGGGCGAGATCGGGCCGGGCGGGAACTGGTCGCTCGACCTGCCGGACGTGGACCCCGGCACCTACACGCTGACCGTCGCCCAGCTCTCGCCCGAGGGCGAGATCGAGGCGCGCGTCGACACGCCCTTCCTGCGCGAGGACCCCGCCCGCATCGCCGCCTCGCCGATGCTGGTCGAGGCGGGCGTTTCGGTCATCACGGTGCAGCCGGGCTTCACCCTCTGGGGAATCGCAGAGGCGAATTTCGGCGAAGGCATCGCCTATGTGCAGATCTTCGAGGAGAACCGGGGCGCGATCCGCAATCCGGACCTGATCTTCCCCGGCCAGATCTTCCGGCTTCCCGATCTGCCGCGCACCAATACTGTGCCCTGACGGGCACTGGCCAATCCCCGCGCGGTTGCATAGGTAAGGGGCCAGCTAGACGACGGATCCCCCGATGCCAGCCGACACGACAGACGCGCGCGCCGCCGGGGCCGCGCAGGCCCGCGGCGCCACCCGGCCCCGACCCGGCCCCGAGGCCGCGCCCTCCCTCGAGGAGGCCGAGCGCCGCTCGGGCTGGCGCACGATCCGCAAGGTCGCGCCCTATCTCTGGCCCGAGGACAAGGCCTGGGTGAAGCGCCGCGTCGTGATCTCGCTTCTCATGCTGGTCGTGGCGAAGCTGATCGCGGTCGCCACGCCCTTCCTCTACAAGGCCGCCGTCGACGTGCTGGCGGGCGAAAGCGAGGGGTCGCCCGCCCTCCTGCTCGCCATGGGGGCCGTCGGCGTGACGGTGGCCTACGGCGTGGCGCGGGCGGCGAACGTGGGGTTCCAGCAGCTCCGCGACGCGATCTTCGCGCGGGTGGCGCAGGGCGCGCTCCGCCAGCTCGCGCTCGAGACGTTCCGGCACATCCACGCCCTCAGCCTGCGCTACCACCTGACGCGGCGGACGGGGGGCCTCAGCCGCATCATCGAGCGCGGCGTGAAGGGGGTCGAGTTCCTCCTGCGCTTCCTGCTCTTCTCGGTCGGGCCGCTGATCCTCGAGCTCCTGCTGACCGGCATCATCCTCGCGCTGGTCTTCGACATCAGCTACCTCCTCGTCCTCGCCGTCACCATCGGGCTCTACATCTGGTTCACCTTCAAGGTGACGGAGTGGCGGGTGAAGATCCGCCGCGAGATGAACGAGCAGGACACCGACGCCAACCAGAAGGCGATCGACAGCCTCCTGAACTACGAGACGGTGAAGTATTTCGGGGCCGAACGGCGCGAGGCCGCCCGCTACGACCGCGCGATGGAGGGCTACGAGAACGCCGCCATCCGCACAGGCGTCAGCCTCGCCTTCCTGAACTTCGGCCAGTCGCTCATCATCACCACGGGCCTCGTGATCGTGATGGTGATGGCCGCGCTCGGGGTGCAGTCGGGCGAGCTGACCGTGGGCGACTTCGTCATGGTCAACGCCTACATGATCCAGATCACGCTGCCCCTGAACTTCCTCGGCACGGTCTACCGCGAGATCCGGCAGGCACTCGTGGACATGGGGCAGATGTTCGACCTCCTCGAACAGCCGCAGGAGGTGGCCGACAGGCCCGGCGCGCCCGCGCTGAAGGTCAACGGCGGCGAGGTCGTGTTCGACGAGGTGCGCTTCGCCTACGACGCGGCGCGGCCGATCCTGAAGGGCGTCTCCTTCCGCGTGGCGCCAGGCGAGACGCTGGCGCTGGTCGGGCCCTCGGGCTCGGGCAAGTCGACCATCGGGCGTCTCCTCTTCCGCTTCTACGACGTGACGGGCGGCGCCATCCGCATCGACGGGCAGGACCTGCGCGACATCACGCAGGAGAGCCTGCACGACCGGATCGGCGTCGTCCCGCAGGACACCGTCCTCTTCAACGATACCATCCGCTACAACATCGCCTACGGTCGGCCCGAGGCCGGCGAGGAGGAGGTGGTCGCGGCGGCGAAGGCCGCGAAGATCCACGACTTCATCCTCGGGCTGCCCGACGGCTACGAGACGCAGGTGGGCGAGCGGGGCCTGAAGCTCTCGGGCGGCGAGAAGCAGCGCGTCGGCATCGCGCGCACGCTTCTCAAGGACCCGCCGATCCTGCTGCTGGACGAGGCGACGAGCGCGCTCGACACCGAGACGGAGCAGTCGATCCAGTCCGAGCTGAAGATGATGGGGCAGGGGCGGTCGGTGATCACCATCGCGCACCGTCTCTCGACCATCGTGGACAGCGACCGCATCCTCGTGCTGGAGGCGGGCGAAGTGGTGGAGAGCGGCACGCACGAGAGCCTTCTCGCCACCGGCGGGCGCTACGCTTCGCTCTGGGCCAAGCAGAGCGCGGGCGAGGAGGTCTGAGCCCTCAGCGCACCGCAGCCTGGGGCTCCCGCAGGTCGAGCCAGAGGCCCTCGTCGCGATAGCCTCCCCGGACGAGGAAGCCCGGCCGCGTCACCTCCGGGTAACGGTCTGCCCAGTCGCGGAAGCGGTCGTTCGTCACCACGCGGGCCTGCATGTCGCGCGCGGCCTCGAGGATCGTCGCATCGGCCTGCGTGCCCTTGTTCACCACCATCACGCGGTCCTTCGGCAGGCCGAGAAGGCGCGCCATGTCCCCGTCGTGGCGGTAGCGGCCCTCGAGCAGGTAGCCGGCATTGGCGTCGAAGACGACGCCGGGCGTGCAACCTTCGGCGGCGAGCCTCCGCACGACCTCGCGCAGGGGGGCGATGCTGGGCGGGTCGCCCGCCCAGTGCATGACATTCGATCCGTCCACGACGATGCAGGGGCCGGGCGCCGTCTTCGGGCGCAGCGGACCCTCGGGGATGTATATGCGGGGGCGGCGTGCCCGCGCCGGCCGGACGAGCAGCAAGAGCGCCATCAGCGCCGCGGCGGTGGCGACGTAGAGCACCGGGGCGAAGGCCGGGTCGGACAGGCCCAGCGCCGCCGCGCCCGCCGCCAGCAGGAGCATGAGGGCAGTGCGCATCACGCCGGCCTCCCGGCGCACGCGGTCGCGCTGTGGGCCGGCCCCCTCACTCCGCCGCGCGCAGGGGGGGCTGGGGCGATCCGGGCTCGACGTCCTCCGCGATGGCATGCTCCGCCGCCGCAGCCTCGGGCTGGGCGGGTGGCGCTTCGGCCTCCGCCGGCCTCGGGTCCTCGTCCCAGTAGATCACCGGGTCGCGTGTCTGCCGCGCGGCGCGCGCCAGCGCCCAGTCCTGCGCCGTCCGGCTGGCCCGGTCGGCGCCGAGCCGCCCGAGCCCGCGCGCGATCCAGCCGAGGATCGTCGCCCACCAGACCCGCAGCGCCAGGAGCGACGGCGTGAACACCAGCGTCAGGACCGTGGCGATGCCGAGGCCGAAGACGACCGCGGTGGCGAGCTGTTTCCACCAGAGCGCGGTGGGGCTGTCGATCGTGTAGCCGCCATTGGCGAAGTCGAGCGAGATGCCGAACATCATCGGCGCGAGGCCCGCCATCGTGGTGATCGTGGTCAGCAGCACGGGGCGGATGCGCGCCTCGGCCGTGCGGGTGATCGCCTCGATCTTCGGCATGTAGCGGCTGTATTCCTGGTAGGTGTCGATGAGCACGATGTTGTTGTTCACGACGATCCCGGCCAGCGCCACGATCCCCGTTCCCGTCATGATGATCGAGAAGGTCTGGTCCATCACCAGCATCCCGATCAGCACGCCCGTGGTCGAGAGCACGACGGCCAGCAGCACGAGAACGGCGTTGTAGACCGAGTTGAACTGCGCCAGCAGGATGATGAACATGAGCCCGAGCGCGGCGGCGAAGGCCTGGCTGAGGAAAGCCTCGCTCTCGGCCTGATCGGCCTGGTCGCCGGACCATTCCCAGGTGACGCCCGCGGGGAAGGGGTTCTCGGTCTCGATCCACTGGGTGATCGCCGCGATCCGCTCGTTCGCCGTCACCGGCTGGAGCGTGAGCGCGCCCTCGGCCAGCCCCGCCTCGACGGAGGCCGCTGTCGCCTCGCCGTAGAGCGCGAAGACCTGCCACGCCACGCCGCCCACGGAGAAGTCCGCCGCGCCGGTCACGGTGGGCTCGGCCGTGTCGAGGAGCATGGCGACGGCATTGCCGTCCGCATCGTCCACGCGGCTCAGACCGGCGAGCGTGTCGGCCTTGACCTCGAAGATGCGGCGCTGGTCGACGCGGTTGATCTCGGCGAGTTGCGGCGTCGCGGTGTAGCTGACGAAATTCGACAGGGGCACGAGACCGTCCTGCGTGCGCACCCGCAGCGTGTCGAGCGTGGAGAGCACGCGCGCCTCCTCGGGGAAGCGCACGCGGATCTCGATCTCCTCGTCCGAGGTCGGCACGCGCATCGTGTCGAGCAGGATGCCGCGCGTGACGAGCTGCACCATCGCGCCGACGGTGGCCACGTCCGCGCCGAAGCGGCCGGCGGCTTCCACGTCGACGTCGATCTGCCAGTCGATGCCGGGCAGCGGCAGCGTGTCCTCCACCAGCGTCAGCCCGTCGAGCCCGTCGAAATGGCTGCGCGCGATCAGCGTCGCCTCGGTCAGAGCCTCCCAGTCCTCGCTGGCGAGGCGGAGGCTCACGGGCTTGCTCTCGCCCGGACCCTGCGAGGCCGCGAAGATCTCGGTCTCGATGCCGGGCAGCTCGTCCAGGCGGGCCTGGAGACGGTCGAGCACCACGTCGCCGTCCTCGCGCTGGCCCCAGGGGGCGAGGTCGATCTGGATCTGGCCGATCGTGTCGCCGGGCGCGCTGACGCCGCCGGTGTTGTTGTTGAGGCCGCCATTGCCCGCGAAGGCGAAGACGTCGCGGATGCCCTCGTGGCCGAGGACGATCTGCTCGGCCTGCCGCACCAGTGCGTCCATCTCGTCGACCGAGAGGTTGCCGCGCGCGCGGACGTAGACGATGGCCTGCTCGGGCTCGGTCTCGACGAAGAACTCCACGCCGTTGTTGTTGGCACCGAAGTACAGGAAGACCGAGACGACGAAGGCCCCGACCGCCGCGATGGTCACGAGCGGCATGACGGGGTTCGAGACGAGGAGGTGGATGAACCAGCCGAACGGCGTCCTCCGGTAGCCCGCGCGGACCTTGCGCTCGGCCCGCCCGAAGTTGAGCGTGCCCATCACGACCGACATCATGGCCGCCGATAGCACGAAGAGGAGCGCGCCGGGCAGCATCGCCAGGAGGGCGGGCGTGGCCGCCGGCGGCTCGGGGAAGAGGGCGCCGGGGTTGATCGTCTGCATCACCGCCATGAACATGAGCGCCGCGACCGCGACCGCGAGGCCGATCCGCGCGAAGGTCGAGGGCACGAACGACAGGAGCACTGCCGAGGCCCGGTCGACGTTGCGGGTGAAGCGCGCGGCCACGCCACCAAGAACCGGCAGGTAGATCAGCGCCACGATCAGCGAGGCCGTAAGCACGAAGATCAGCGTCACGGGCAGCATCCCCATGAATTCGCCCGCGACGCCCGGCCAGAACAGCATCGGCAGGAAGGCGCAGAGCGTGGTCGCCGTGGACGACACCACCGGCCAGAACATGCGCTTGGCGGCGTCGGTATAGGCCTGCATCGGCCGCGCGCCCTCGGACAGGCGCTTGTCGGCGTATTCGACGACGACGATGGCGCCGTCCACCAGCATCCCCACGGCGAGGATCAGCCCGAACATCACGATGTTCGAGATGGTCACGCCCATGATCCCGAGGAGGATGAAGCACAGGAGGAACGAGGTCGGGATGGCGAAGCCCACCAGCATGGCGGAGCGGGTGCCGAGCGAGGCGAGGACCACGATCATCACCAGCGCGATGGCGGTCAGCACCGATCCCTCGAGCTGGCGCACCATGCTGTCGACCGTCACCGACTGGTCGAGCGTGGTGGAGACGCGCACCGCCGCGCGCAGATCCTCGGGCCAGGTGGCGCTCACGCGCTCGACCGTCTCGCGCACGAGGGCGGCGGTGTCGATGATGTTGAAGCCCTGCCGCTTGACGACCTGGAGGGCGACGGTGGGCTCGCCGTTGAAGCGCGCCGTGCCCGCGCGGTCCTGGTAGGTCAGCCGGATCTCGGCCAGTTCGCCCAGCGTCACGACCCGGTCGCCGTTCACCGTGATGGCGAGGTTGTAGACGTCCTCGGCGCTCTCGAAGCTCGAGGGGATCTTGATCGAGATGGCGCCCGACGCGGTCTCGACCTCGCCGGCCGCGATGAGCTGGTTGTTGTTGACGACCGCGTTGATGAGATCCTGCGCGGTGACGTCGTAGGCCTCGAGCGCGAGGGGGTCGAGGATGACCTCGAGCATCTCCTCGCGCGTGCCGGCGAGACCGGCCTCGAGCACGGGCGACAGCGCCTCGAGCTCGGTCTGCATCTCGTTGGCCAGCCGGATCAGCGTGCGCTCGGGCGCGTCGCCCGACAGCGCCACGACGATGATCGGGAACTCGGAGAAGTTGATCTCGGAGATCTGCCAGCTCTCTGCGCCGTCGGGGAACTGCGTCTCGGCGCGGCCCATCGCGTCGCGCACGTCGGCGATGGTGGCGGACTTGTCCCAGCCGAACTCGAACTCGAGGAAGAGGCCCGCGAACCCCTCCGACGCGGTCGCGGTGATCGTCGTCAGCCCGTCGAGGTCCTGGAACTCCGTCTCCATCGGGCGGACCAGCAGGCGCTCGCTGTCCTCGGCCGAGATGCCGGGGAAGGGGACCGAGACGAAAAGGCCGGGGATGTCGATGTCGGGCTCGCCCTCCTTGGGCAGGCCGACATAGGCCGCAGCGCCCACGGTCAGCGACAGGATCACGAAGGCCACGACCATCCGGGCGCGGCTGGCGGCCCAGTCGATCACGCCGGTCATTGCGTCAGCTCCTCGTAGGTGACGCGGACGCGCACGCCTTCGGTGACGAATTCCTGGCCCACGGTGATGACATCGGCCACCTCCGGCAGGCCCGAAAGCCACACGCCCGTTGCCGTGTCGCGGATCATGCGGACCGGAACGAAGCGCACCACGCCCTCCTCGACGATGCGCACGCCGAGCTGTCCGTCGTCGTTCAGCGTCATGGCCGAGGTCGGCAGGAGGTGGGCGGGCGTGCCGTCCGTTCCGATCAGGATGTCGGCGGTCTGGCCGTCGCGGATGGTGAAGTCGGCGTTCGGCACCGTGACCTCCACCCGGAAGGTCCGCGTGCGCTCGTCCGCCGATCGGCTGAGGAACGTCACCTCGCCCCGCGCTTCGCGGCCGGAGGCGAGGCGGGCGCCCGCGGGGGCCCCGAGCTCGACGCGATCGACCTGCGCCTCGGGCACGAAGCCCACGAGCTTCATCGGATCGAGCTGGATCACGGTGGCGCAGATCGCGCCCGGCTGCATCAGCGTGCCAAGCTCGGCCGTGTCGGATTCGAGGTGTCCCGAGAAGGGCGCGGCGATGGTCAGGCGGTCGATCTCCTCCTCGGCGCGGCGGACCGAGGCCTCGGCCGTGCGGATGCCGGACCGCGCCTGCGAGACGGCGGCCTCGGCGGACTGGATCGTGGCGAGCGCGCCTTCGCGGGCGGCCTCGGCACTCGCGGCGCGGGTCTCGGAGGCGAAACCCGATTCCGACAGGCGCGAGGCGGCGTTGGCGTCGATCTCGGCGGCGGTGAGTTGCGCACGGGCGCCGGCGAGTTGCGCCTCGGCTTCGGGCAGGCGCGCGCGGGCGGTGTCGAGCGCGGCCTCCGCCTCGGCCAGCGCGGTCAGCCGCGTGCCGGGCGCGATCTCGCACAGGATCGTGCCTTCCTCGACATAGGCGCCGGCCCGGATCGGGTCGGAGACGATGCGCCCCGAGGTCTCGCCGAGAACGCCGTGCTCCTGCGCGG
>NZ_JBQLZP010000251.1:0-6087 GCF_052168335.1 Roseicyclus sp.
CTCGGCGTCTGGGGCGGGGGCGGCGTGGGGCTCGCCGCTGTGATGCTCGGGCGCGCGATGGGGGCGCGGGTGGCGGTGTCCGACGTGGTGCCGGAGAAGCTCGCCATGGCGCGCGCGCTCGGGGCGGAGGCGGTGATCGACGCGCGCGGCGAGGACCCGGCCGGAGCGATGAAGGCGGTCACGGGCGGCGGCGTCCATGTCGCGCTCGAGGCGCTGGGGTTCCCGGAGACGACGGCGAACGCACTGAGATCGCTGGGAAAGCTCGGGCGGATGGTGCAGGTGGGGATGCCCGCGGGCGACCATGTCACCATGGCGCTGCCCTGGGACGCGGTCTATTCGGGGCAGCTCGCGATCTACGGCACGCGGGGGATGCCCGCGCATCGCTATCCCGCGCTCCTCGACTTCCTGGCGGCGACGGGGCTCGACCTCTCGCCGATGATCGCGCGGCGGGTGGGGCTGTCGGACGCCTCGGCGGAGCTCGCGCTCTTCGACGGGCCGGCGCCGCCGGGCGTGGCCGTCATCACCGACTTCGCCGCCTGAGCGCTCAGGTCTCCTCGCCGTCGTAGTAGCCGGCGAGGTCGCGCGTGCGGAAGACCCCGCGTGCGCCCGTCTGCGACCAGGTCCCGATCTTGCCGGAGTCGGGGTATTCGCAGAGCTCCACGGGCGCGAGCGTGGACAGCGCGAGGTAGCGCATCACGCCCGTGCCGGTGTTGACGATCTGGTGCGCCACCTCCGGCCCGCCGGTGGGGCAGGCGACGACGTCCATGGGCCGGAGCGGGTAGCGCTCGGTGCCGAAGCGCAGCTCGCCCTCGCCCTCGAGGACGAGGAACATCTCCTCCTCGGCGTGGTGGTTGTGGAACGGGCACTGCGCCTTGCCGGGCGGCAGTTCGGTCAGGTTGTAGCCCAGTTGCCGCGCGCCGATCCGGGCGCTGAACATCGCGCGGCGCGAGGTGTAGCGGCCGTTCTCCTCGATGTCGTCGAACTCGACATCCGCAAGGTTGATGACGGGGATCATGGCGCGGGCCTCCGGGGGGAGGGGACAGGTGCCGGACAGCGTAGCGGCGGGAGGATGCCCGGGCCAGAGAGGGCTGGCGCAGGACGCGGATTTGCGGCATGGAGCGGGCATGAAAGCCGCCGTCCTCGTCTTCCCCGGTTCCAACTGCGACCGCGACCTCGCCGTGGCCTTCCGCGCCGCCGGTTTCGAGACCGTCATGGTCTGGCACAAGGAGACGGAGCTGCCAGAGGGTCTCGACGTGGTGGGCGTGCCGGGGGGGTTCTCCTACGGCGACTACCTGCGCTGCGGCGCCATCGCGGCGCAGTCGCCGATCATGCGGGCGGTGGCGGGCTTCGCGGAACGGGGCGGGCACGTCCTCGGCATCTGCAACGGCTTCCAGGTCCTGTGCGAGACGCGGCTCCTGCCGGGCGTCCTGATGCGCAACGCGGGGCTGAAGTTCGTCTGCCGGGTGCAGGGGCTGAGCGTCGCGACGGCCGACAGCGCCTTCACCGCCGGCTACGCGGCGGGACAGGAAGTGGCCTTCCCGATCGCGCACCACGACGGAAACTACCAGATCGACGCCGACGGGCTCGCGCGGCTGAGGGGCGAGGACCGGATCGCCTTCACCTACCGGGGCAATCCCAACGGTGCGGTCGCGGACATCGCGGGCGTTCTCTCCGAGAACCGCCGCGTGCTCGGCCTCATGCCGCACCCCGAGCGCGCGGTGGACCCGGCGCAGGGCGGAACCGACGGCGCCGCGCTGTTCCGGTCGCTCGCGGACGCCTTCGTCTCGGCCTGAGCCGGACTTGAGCGCGCACCGCCCCGCGCATACTGTCCGTCCATGAGCGTGACGGACACGAGCCTCCGCCAGATGCGGACAGGGCGCGCCGGAGGGCCGCCGCGGCGCAGGACCTGGATCCTGCGCATCGCGATGCTGCTGTTCCTGGGCGTCGCGGTCGCGGTCATGTGGGTTTCCAACATCTGGCTGACCGAGCGCTTCACCGAGAGCACGCGGAACCGTTCCGAGCTGCGCCTCGCGCTCTATTCCGGCTCGATCATGTCCGAGCTGCAGCGCCATTCGGTGGTGCCGCTTCTGCTGTCGCGCGACCCGGTGCTGATCCGGTCGCTCGAGCAGAACGACTTCACCATGACCTCGCAGCGGCTGATCTCCTACGTGGAGGAGATCGGGGCCGCCTCGATCATCCTGCTCAGCCGCGACGGGCGCGTCGTGGCGGCCACCGACCGGCAGCGCATCGCCGAGCTGCGCTCGTCCGATCCCTTCTTCGTCGAGGCGCTGCGCTCGCCCGAGACGGTCTTCACCACCAACGAACCCGAGACGGGGCGCTTCGACTTCACCTTCTCGCGGCGGATCGAGGTGGACAACATCCTGCTCGGCGTGATCCTCGTGGAGGTGGACCTCAGCCGCATCGTCGAGCGCTGGCGCGGCACCAGCGAGGCGGTTTTCCTGACGAATTCCGAGGGGCAGATCATCCTGTCGACCGAGCCGCGCTGGCGCGGGCGGACCGAGGCGGAGGCGCTCGACCTCGCGCCCGCGCCCTCGGCCATCGAGCGGGCGATCGAGGCCACCGGCAACTGGGCCTTCGGGGATCAGAACGCGCTCTTCTTCGGCAACGACACGATCCGGCTCGAGGCGCGCATCCCGTTCCGGGGCTGGCGGATCGTCAGCTATACCGCCTATGCCTCCGTGCGGGAGCGGGTGAACGGCGTCCTCGCGCTCCAGATCATGGGATTCGCGCTGCTTCTGGCGGGCAGCTTCTACCTGGTGAGCCGCCGCGCGCGGCTCCAGTCCGCCGTGCTCCAGCGCGAGTCGGCGGAGCTTCGCCGCCTGAACGCCCGGTTGCAGCGGGAAATCGCCGAGCGCCAGAAGGCCGAGAAGAACCTCGAGGAAGCCGAGCAGAGCCTCGCGCAGAGCCAGAAGCTGGCCGCGCTGGGCGAGATGTCGGCGGCCGTCAGCCACGAGCTGAACCAGCCGCTCGCGGCGATGAAGACCTACCTCGCGGGGGCGCGCCTGCTGCTGCAGCGGCGGCGCTTCGAGGAGGTGGGCTCGTCCTTCCAGCGGATCGACGACCTGATCGAGCGGATGGGCGCGATCACCCGGCAGCTCAAGTCCTATGCCCGCAAGGGCGGAGACGCGTTCGAGCCCGTGGATCTTCGCGATGCGCTGAAGGGCGCGATCACGATGATGGAGCCGCAGCTCAGGACCATGCGCGTCGAGATCGACCAGAGCCTGCCGCGTCGCCCGGTCATGGTTCTGGCCGACCGGCTGAGGCTCGAGCAGGTGATCATCAACCTTCTCCGCAACGCGCTCGACGCGATGAAGGACAGCCCGCGCCGCGAGCTCGACCTGATCATCGCCGAGGGCGACGAGGCGGTGCTGACGGTGCGCGACTCGGGCGAGGGGATCACCGACCTCGAGAACCTCTTCGAGCCCTTCTTCACCACGAAGAAGCCGGGCGACGGCGTGGGGCTGGGTCTTGCCATTTCCTCGGGGATCGTGTCCGACCTCGGGGGAAGGCTGACCGCGCGCAACGGCGAGAGCTGCGGCGCCGTCTTCGAGATCCGCCTGCCGCTCCTGTCGCGCGGCGAGGCGGCGCCCGGAGGCGGACGCGCGGCGGAATGAGCATGGAGGGGACATCGCGATGAAGATTGCGATCGTGGACGACGAACAGGACATGCGCCAGTCGATCAGCCAGTGGCTGACCCTGTCCGGCTTCGAGACCGAGACCTATTCCTCGGCGGAGGACGCGCTGAAGTCGATCGGCTCGGACTACGCGGGCGTCGTCGTGACCGACGTGAAGATGCCCGGCATGGACGGCGTGACCTTCCTCAAGCGGCTGATGGCGCAGGACAGCGGCCTGCCGGTGATCCTGATCACCGGGCATGGCGACGTGCCGATGGCGGTCGAGGCGATGCGGATCGGCGCCTACGACTTCCTCGAGAAGCCGTTCAACCCCGACCGGATGACCGACCTCGCCCGCAAGGCCAGCCAGCAGCGCCGCCTGACGCTCGACAACCGGGCGCTCCGGCGCGAGCTGTCGGACGGCAAGGCGGTGATGAAGAAGCTCATCGGCTCCTCCCCCGAGATGGAGCGGCTGCGCGAGGACATCCTCGATCTCGGCCAGGCCGACAGCCACGTGCTGATCGACGGCGAGACCGGAACGGGCAAGACGCTGGTGGCGCACGCGCTCCACGCCGTCGGGCCGCGGGCGTCGAAGAAGTTCATCTCGATCTCCTGCTCCGCCTGGGCGGAGGAGCAGCTCTCGCAGAAGCTCTTCGGTCCGAACCCCGACGATTCCATCCCGCTGGTCGAGGAGGCGCGCGGCGGCACGCTCTGCCTCGAGGATATCGAGGCGCTGCCGAACGCGCTCCAGGCCCGCCTCCTGACGTTCATCAACGAACAGGCAAGCCCGCCGCAGACCCGCATCATCGCGATCTGCAACGAACATGCGCAGGGCAAGACGCTGGAGGATTCGCTGCGGCCCGACCTGTTCTTCCGGCTCTCGGCGATGACCATCATCTGCCCGCCCCTGCGCGCCCGCGGCGAGGACATCCTGACGCTCTTCAATCGCATGTCCGAGCAGTTCGCCGAGGAATACGGCTGCGACGCGCCGCAGGTGACGGCGCAGGAGGCCGCGCAGCTTCTCCAGGCGCCCTGGCCCGGCAACGTGCGCCAGCTCGTCAACATCGCCGAGCGTGCGGTCCTGCAGAATCGCCGGGGATCGGGGTCGATCACCTCGCTGCTGATGGCCGACAACGAGGCGACGGGCCCCGCGATGACGACCGAGGGCAAGCCGCTCAAGGAATACGTCGAGGCCTTCGAGCGGATGCTCATCGACAACACGATGCGGCGGCACAAGGGCTCGATCTCGGCGGTGATGGACGAGCTCTGCCTGCCGCGCCGGACGCTCAACGAGAAGATGGCGAAGTACGGGCTCAGCCGGTCCGACTATCTGTGAGGGTGTGATGAACGTCGTATTCCCCTGGATCATGTGCGCGCTGATCGTCGCCGGCTTCGGGGCGGCGGGCTGGATGCTGTCCGGCAGCGGGGTCGTGGCGCTCGGCGCGGCGCTCGCCAGCGCGTCCTTCGTCCGGCCCGGCCGGGCCTGAGCCCACGCGCTCCTCATCGCGTGTCGAGGAGGGTTTTGGGGGCGCATTCCCGCCCCCGGGCATCGTCGCGCCTGCACATAGGCCATTGTCTTCGGCGCGCGCCTGACCTTAATGTAACGCAACCGGCTTCGTGCCGGTGGATCAGTTTCTCTGCATCCCAGCCGCTCGCCGCGCAGAACACCGCCGCGACAGGGATCGCAGGTCACTCGGGCGACGGGGCGCATATGCCGTCCGGCCCAACCGGAACCGCCCCTCACGGGGCATGAAGGGCCGCAAGGGGTTTCCCGGTGCGGCCGGAGACAGACGCGATGCACGGCGCAGCAGCAGTCGAGGCGAGGGGGTACGGGGCCGATGCGCTCCGCGCGGCCCTCCCCGGACGGCGGGCCGTGTCCCTCGCGCTCATGCACATTCGCAACCGCTCGTCCCGTTCCTCCGGCGCACAGCCGGCGGGGGCGCCGCCGGGCGGCTTGCGGGCAAGGAACACATGGCAAAGAAGATGCTCATCGATGCCACGCATCCCGAGGAGACCCGGGTTGTCGTGGTTGACGGAACCAAGGTCGAGGAGTTCGATTTCGAGTCGCTGAGCAAGCGGCAACTGGCAGGAAACATCTACCTGGCGAAGGTCACGAGGGTCGAACCCTCGCTCCAGGCCGCCTTCGTGGATTACGGCGGCAACCGCCACGGCTTCCTCGCCTTCTCGGAAATCCACCCCGACTACTACCAGATCCCCGTCGCCGACCGCGAGGCGCTCCTCAAGGAGGAGCGTGAATACGCCGAGGCCATGGCCGAGGAGGAGGAGGAGCAGAAGCCCAAGCGCCGACGCTCCCGCCGCGGCAAGCCCTCGGGCACGCGGGCCGAGAGCGCGAACGGCGACGCCGTCACGCGCGGCACGCCCTCGGGCATGGACGTGGTCGATCTGGGCGACGAGGACGACCTCGCCGCCGACCTGACGCCCCCCGAGGAGG
>NZ_JBQLZP010000252.1:0-1211 GCF_052168335.1 Roseicyclus sp.
GACACCGCGCGCCAGCGGCTCGACCGCTGCGTGCTGCAACTGGGCCCGGCGCTGCGGCAAGCCGCGCAGGTGAAGCGGCGGGAACTCGACAGGCTGTCGGCGCGCCTTGAGCCCGCGCTCGAGCGGTCGGTCTCGGCGCGGCGGCTCAGGCTCGGGCAGGTGGCGGCGGGATTGCGGCCCTCGGGGCTCCGGCAGGCGCAGGCCAAGGGGCGCGACCGTCTGGCGGAAGTCGAGCGCCGGTTCCTCCGCGCGGCCGGGGACGATCAGCGCAGGCGGCGCGAGCGGCTGGAGCGGCTGTCGCAGCTCCACGAGACGCTGGGCTACGAGGCGACGCTCCGGCGCGGATACGCGGTGGTGTTCGACGGCGCCACCGTGGTCAAGAGCCGCGCGGAGGCCGAGCGTCACGCGCGCCTCGAGATCGCCTTCGCAGACGGGCGGCTCGGTGTCACCCCCGGCGACGGGCCCGCGCGTCCCGCCCCGAAGCGGGCGAAGGACGATCCGCCCGACCAGGGCAGCCTCTTCTGATCAGACGACGAAGCGCACCCGGCGCGAGAGCGGCAGGTCGCGGATGCGCTCGCCCCGGAGGTCGTAGATCGCATTGGCCAGCGCGGGCATGGAGGGCGGCGTCGCAGGCTCGCCCACGCCGCCGATATGATGCTGGTTCTCGAGGATGCGCACCTCGATCTCCGGGCAGGTGTGGAGTCTCAGCGCATCGTGGTCGGGGAAGTTCCACTGCTGCACCTCGCCGTCGGCGAAGGTGATCTCCTCCATCGCCGCCGCCGAGAGGCCGTAGATCAGGCCGCCCTCCATCTGCTGGCGGATGATGCCGGGGTCGAGGGCGGTGCCGATGTCGCAGGCGATCCAGGCGCGGTCGATCGAGACGTCGCCGTCCCGGTCGCTGACCTCCACCACGACGGCGACGGGGGTGTGGAACGAATAGGTCATCGCGACGCCGCGCCCGACGCCGTCCGGCGTGGTGCCCGTCCAGGTCGACATCTCGGCCACGGCCTCGAGCACGCGGGCGGTCGGCATATGCTCCCGCTCGGCGAGGTCGAGGCGGAAGGCCAGCGGGTCGCGCCGCGCGGCATGCGCCATCTCGTCGATGAAGCTCTCCATGAAGAAGCCGTTGAAGGAGTTGCCGACCGCCCGCCAGAAGCCCACCGGCACGGCGAGGTCCGTCAGGTGCCCGGTCACGCGGTAGTTGGGGATCG
>NZ_JBQLZP010000253.1:0-2569 GCF_052168335.1 Roseicyclus sp.
GCAGATCGCCGACCGCCGCGTGATCTTCGAGGACGAGCGCGTGGCCAATCCCTACGTGGCGCGCGCCTTCCTGGTGCCCCCGCGCGAGAGCGGGGACCAGCGGCAGGCCGCCGCCCTGACGCTGCTGGCCGAGGTGCTGGGCGGGTCGGGACAGACCGCCGTCCTCTCCCGCCGCCTCCAGGTGGAGGAGGAGCGTTCGGTCTTCGCCTCGGCCTGGTACGATTCCACCAGCTACGACGCCTCGAGCTTCAACCTCGTGAACGTGCCCGTTCCCGGCGTCACGCTCGAGGAGGCCGAGGCCGACCTGGAGCGCACGATCGCGGCCTTCCTCGAGGAGGGCATCGACCCCGCGCAATTCGAGCGGATCAAGTTCCAGATCGAAGCCGCGCAGATCTACGAGGAGGACGACGTCCACGGCCTCGCGCGCGGCTACGGCGTGGCGCTGACCAGCGGCCTGACGGTCGAGGACGTGCTGACGTGGCCCGAGGTGCTCGCCTCCGTCACCATCGACGAGGTGATGGCCGAGGCGCGCGCGCTGTTCGGCGGCACTTCCTCCGTGACCGGCTACCTCATGCGCCCGACCGAAGAGGACGCCACCCAAGAACCCGCCCTGGAGGTGTCGCAATGATCCCCCGCCTGACCGGACTCCTGACCGCCGCCTTCCTCGTCCTGCCGGGCCTCGCGCAGGCCATCGAGATCGAGGAAGTGACCTCCCCCGGCGGCATCGAGGCATGGCTCGTCGAGGATCACTCGATCCCCTTCGTCGCGCTCGACATCTGGTTCATGGGCGGCGCCTCGCTCGACCCCGAGGGGGCGCGGGGCGCGGTCCACCTCATGACCGGCCTCCTCGAGGAAGGGGCTGCCGGCATGGATGCCCGCGCCTTCGCCGAGGCGGTGGAGGGCATGGCCGCGGGCTTCGAGTTCGACGTCTACCGCGACGCGCTGACCGTCTCGGCCCGGATGCTGACCGAGAACAGGGATGCTGCCGCCGACCTGCTGCGCGACGCCCTGATCGAGCCGCGCTTCGACGAGGACGCGATCGAGCGCGTGCGCGGCCAGGTCCTGTCCATCATCGAGGGCGACGCGCGCGACCCCGACGAGATCGCGACGGCGACGCTGAACGGCCTCGCCTGGGGCGACCACCCCTATGGCAGCGCACTCGAAGGCACCCGCGAGAGCGTTGCGGCGCTCACCCGCGACGACCTCGTGGCGGCGCATGACGCGGTGCTCGCGCGGGACCGGGTGGTGGTCGGCGCGGCCGGCGACATCACGGCGGAAGAGCTCGGCCTCCTCCTCGACCGCATCCTCGGCGACCTTCCGGCCGAGGGCGCGGCCATGCCGGAGATGGCGGATTACGCACTGAGCGGCGGGACGACGGTGGTGGATTTCCCGTCGCCGCAGTCGGTCGCCGTCTTCGCCCACGAGGGGATCGCGCGCGACGACCCGGACTTCTTCCCGGCCTTCGTGCTCAACCAGATCCTCGGCGGCGGCAACTTCAACTCCCGCCTGATGCAGGAGGTGCGCGTCGAGCGCGGCCTGACCTACGGCGTCTACTCCTTCCTCGGGCTTTCCGAGTACGGGCAGACGATGGGCGGGCGCTTCTCCTCCTCGAACGAGCTTGTGGCCGAGGCCATCGCGGTGATCCGCGAGCAGTGGGACGACCTCGCCGCCAACGGCGTCACGGACGCGGAACTGGAAGCCGCCAAGCGCTACCTGACCGGCGCCTATCCGCTGCGCTTCGACGGGAACGGGCGGATCGCGGGCATCCTCGCGGGGATGCAGGCCGACGGTATGCCCGTCGACTACATCGCGACACGCAACGACCAGGTCGAGGCGGTGACGGCGGAGGACGTGCGCCGCGTGGCGCAGCGCCTTCTGCGGCCGGAGGAACTGCACTTCGTCGTGGTGGGCCAGCCCGAGGGGCTCGATCCCTCCAACTGAACCCGGCCTTTCCGAATCCCGCAGGGGCATGCTAGGTATCGTGGCATGCCCCTCGGAGACCCCAACATAAGCTCCAACGCGGACCTCAGGCCCGTCATCCGGCAGCTCGACGAGGCCGCGATCAACCGTATCGCCGCCGGCGAGGTGGTGGAGCGGCCCGCGAGCGCCGTGAAGGAGCTGGTGGAGAACGCCCTCGACGCCGGCGCCAGCCGGATCTCGGTCGAGGTCGCACATGGCGGCAAGACGCTGATCCGCGTCACCGACGACGGCTGCGGCATGGGGGCGGACGACCTTCCCCTCGCGCTGTCGCGCCACGCCACGTCCAAGATCGACGGCACCGACCTCCTCAACATCACGAGCTTCGGGTTCCGGGGCGAGGCGCTGCCCTCGCTCGGCGCGGTCGGGCGCCTGTCCATCACCAGCCGGACCGGGGGCGACGCCGCTCACCGGATCGAGGTTTCGGGCGGCGTCATGGGGCCGGTGAAGCCCGCCGCCCTGTCGCGCGGGACGGTGGTGGAGCTGCGCGACCTCTTCCACGCGACACCCGCGCGGCTGAAGTTCCTGCGCTCCGACCGGGCCGAGATGCAGGCGATCACCGACGTGGTGAAGCGCCTCGCCATGGCCGAGC
>NZ_JBQLZP010000254.1:0-1109 GCF_052168335.1 Roseicyclus sp.
CGCCGCGCAGCGCATGGACCTGGGTTTCGCCCATGTCGTAGGTCTTGCGCAGGCCGACGGCCCGGAAGGCCGGCTGCGCCGTCGATCCATCGCCGTTCGTCGTCGTTTCCGCCACGCCGTCCCAACCGGAAAAGTCCCTGATGGCCACGGGCTAGCGGTTTTGCCACCGGAAGCTTTGATTCAGCGCAAGTCGGGCCGCGATTTCCGGCATTTCCGTCCCGGCCCGCCCGGCGGGGTTGAGAGAGATCAAGTCGGAGTCCGGCGGGCGCGGTCAATATGTTCCGCGAACGCCATGATGCACCGTTCCGCCACCCGTCTGCGCGACCGGTCCGAGGCCGGCAGGGCGCTGGCCGGCAAGCTCGCCCATCTTGCCGGACTGCATCCGCTCGTGCTCGCGCTGCCGCGCGGCGGCGTGCCCGTCGGCTACGAGATCGCGGAAGCGCTCGACGCGCCGCTCGAGCCGCTCTTCGTCAGGAAGATCGGCGCGCCGGGCTATGAGGAGCTCGCCATCGGGGCGGTCGCCGACGGCGACAATCCGCAGCTGATCCTGAACGAGGACATCCTCCCCCGGATCGCGCCGAGCGCGGACTATCTGCAGTCGGAGATGCAGCGCAAGCTGCTCGAGATCGACGCGCGCCGCCGCGCCTATATGGGCGAGCGGGCGCCGATCAATGTCGGCGGGCGGACGGTGATCCTCGTCGATGACGGGATCGCCACCGGGGCCACGGTGAAGGCGGCGCTCAAGGCGCTGCGGCGCGCGACGCCCGCCCGGCTCGTCCTCGCCGTTCCGGTGCTGCCGGCGGACGCGGTTGCAGAGTTCCGGCCGGAATGCGACGAGCTCGTCTATCTGTCGGCGCCCCGTTCGTTCCGCGCGGTCGGCGCGCATTATGACGATTTCTCGCAGGTCGACGATTCCGAAGTGATCGACCTGCTCGCCCGCCGGCAGGATGCGATGGCCGGCACCGGGCGCGCGCCGGCCGGCTAGGGCCGGACCGGCGCCGACGATAACGGACGAATGACGGTGGCGATCCGGCTTCCCGTCCTCGAGCGTCGATCTGCAATCGATTTTTCATATCAACGCATTAGATACGGTCGGAGCGAACGGAGCC
>NZ_JBQLZP010000255.1:0-7207 GCF_052168335.1 Roseicyclus sp.
GGGGCGCGGCCCGTCGCGGCGGCGCGGCGGCCCGGGTTGCGGGGGCTCGCGGACGCGGCGTATCAAGGGCCACCGGCTCTCATTCGGACAGCAGACTTGCGCGGACGCAACCCCTTCGACGGCAAGCCCCAGATGACGCTGCGCGACGTGGCCGAGGCCGCGGGCGTATCGGAAATGACCGTGAGCCGCGTCCTGCGGCAGCGCGGCGACGTCTCGGAAAAGACGCGCGACAAGGTCTTCGAGGCCGCGCGGTCGCTCGGCTACGTGCCGAACAAGATCGCGGGCGCGCTCGCCTCGAACCGGGTGAACCTCGTCGGCGTGGTGATCCCCTCGCTCAGCAACATGGTCTTTCCCGACGTGCTTGACGGGATCGGCGCCGTCCTCGACGGGACGCCGCTCCAGCCCGTCGTCGGCACCTCGAAATACGATGCCGACCACGAGGAGCACGTGATCTACGAGATGCTCTCGTGGCGGCCCTCGGGCCTGATCGTCGCGGGCCTCGAGCATACCGACGCCGCGCGCGCCATGATGGCCAACGCGGGCATTCCGGTCGTCGAGGTCATGGACGTGGACGGCGACCCCGTCGCGGCCTGCGTCGGCATCAGCCATGTCGAGGCCGGGCGCCAGATGGCGCGCGAGATCGCCGCGCGCGGCTATCGGCGGATCGGCTATTGCGGCTCGTCCTCGATCAAGGACCACCGCGCGCAGAAGCGCCGGCAAGGGCTGGAGCAGGGGCTGGCCGAGGCGGGGCTGACGCTGGCGGACAGTTGCCTCTACGCCGGAACCTCGGGCTTCGGCACCGGGCGCGGCATGACCGAGGAGATCCTGACGCGGACGCCCGACCTCGATTTTCTCTACTACAACAGCGACATCAACGCGGCGGGCGGGCTGCTCTACTGTCTGGAGAAGGGCATGGACATCCCCGCCCGGATCGGGATGGCCGGCTTCAACTCCTTCGAGGTTCTCGACGGGCTTCCCATGCGGATCGCCACCATGGACAGCCAGCGCCGCGAGATCGGGCGGCGCGCGGCCGAGCTGGTCGCCGCCAACGCGCTGACCGACGAGATCGTGCGCCTGACGCCGCAGTTCCTGCCCGGCGACACGATGCGCGAGGCCTGAGACCGGAACCCCGCGCGCGCCTCCGGGTTTGTGGGCCATGCACCCGGACCCGTACCAGCCCGATGCCTGACCGCCCGCTGCGCACCCTGTTCGACGCGCTGCGCCGGAACGTGGAGATCGGCGTGCTGGTTCTGCTCGCGCTGGCCATTCTCGCGGTCTGGGCGCTGGCGGAACTGACCGATGAGGTCCTCGAGGGCGCCACGCGCAACCTCGACCGCGACCTCCTGCTCGCGCTGAGGGTGCCCGGCGACCTTTCGGACCCCCTCGGCCCGCCCTGGCTCGAGGAGATGGGGCGCGACTTCACCGCGCTCGGCGGCACCGGTGTGATCGCCGGGGTGACGCTGCTGGCCGCCGGGTTCTTCCTCGTGCGGCGCTCGCTTGGGTCGATGCTGTATCTCCTTGCAGCGACGGGCGGCGGCATCGCCCTCTCGAGCATCGGCAAGGAGGTCTTCGACAGGCCCCGGCCGGACCTCGTCCCGCATGGCGCGCTCGTCTACACGGCGAGCTTTCCCTCCGGCCATTCGATGATGGCGGCGGTCGCCTACCTCACCCTCGGCGTCCTGATCGCGCGCGTCTTGCCCGAGCGGCGGCAGAAGGCCTATGTCCTCACGGTGGCGATCCTGCTGACGCTGATCGTGGGCGTCAGCCGCGTCTATCTCGGTGTTCACTGGCCGACGGACGTGGCGGCGGGCTGGCTGGCGGGCGCCGGCTGGGCGGTGGCGTGCCTCCTGGTGGCGCGTCTTCTCGCGCGGCGCGGCCACATCGAGCCCGAGGTCTGCGAGGCCTGAGCCCGCTTCAGCACTCGGGCAGGTTTACCGCGAGCCCGCCGAGGCTGGTTTCCTTGTACTTGGTCGACATGTCGAGCCCGGTCTGGCGCATCGCCTCGATGCAGTTGTCGAGCGGCATGAAATGCGTCCCGTCGCCCCTGAGCGCGAGCGACGCCGCCGAGACCGCCTTGATCGCGCCGAGGCCGTTGCGCTCGATGCAGGGCACCTGGACGAGTCCCCCCGCAGGATCGCAGGTCATGCCGAGGTGATGCTCGAGCGCGATCTCGGCGGCGTTCTCGATCTGCTCGTTCGTGCCGCCGAGCGCCGCGCAGAGGCCCGCCGCCGCCATCGCCGACGCGCTCCCGACCTCGCCCTGGCATCCGACCTCCGCCCCCGAGATCGAGGCGTTGTGCTTGATCAGGCCGCCGATGGCCGAGGCGGTCAGCAGGAACACGCGCCGCCCCTCCTCCGTCGCGCCGATGCAGTGGTCGCGGTAGTAGCGCAGGACCGAAGGAACGACGCCCGCCGCCCCGTTGGTGGGCGAGGTCACGACACGTCCGCCCGCCGCGTTCTCCTCGTTCACCGCCATGGCGTAGACGGAAAGCCAGTCGTTCACCGTGTGCGGCTGCGCGATGTTGCGCCCGCGCTCGGCGAGGAGCTGCTCGTGCATGTGCTTGGCGCGCCGCCTCACGCGGAGGCCGCCGGGCAGTTCCCCCTCCATCCTCAAGCCGCGCCCGATGCAGTCGTCCATCGCGCTCCAGATCGCGTCGAGGCCCGCGCGGACCTCGCCCGGCGACAGGCGCGCGGTCTCGTTGGCCCATTTCATCTCGGCGATGCTCTTGCCGGACGCCATGCCCATCGCCAGCATCTCGGCCGCCGAGCCGAAGGGGAAGGGATAGCCCGCCGCCGCCTTCTCGTCGTGGAAGGCATCCGCCCCGCCATGCGCCTCGCGCGCGAGCTCGCGCTCCGTCAGGACGAAACCGCCACCGACGGAATAGTAGGTCTCCTCCATGTAGAGGTTCCCGGCCGCGTCGAAGGCGCGCAGGACCAGGCCGTTGGCGTGGCCCGGAAGCGTGCGGTCGTAGTCGAAGACGAGGTCGTTCGCCGGCGCGAAGCGCAGCGGCGGCAGGCCCGGCGGCGTGACCATGCCGGTCGCGCGCACCTCGGCCTCCAGCGCTTCGGCCCGGTCGGGGTCGAGCGTGGCCGGGAGGAAGCCGCAGAGCCCCAGGATCACGGCGCGGTCGGTGGCGTGGCCGCGCCCCGTGAAGGCGAGCGAACGGTGGAGCGAACAGCCGAGGGCGGCCACCTCGCCCGCGCCCGGCTCCCGCTCGCGGCCGGAGCGCAGGTCGTCGAGGAAGCGGGCCGCCGCCGTCATCGGCCCCATCGTGTGGGACGAGGACGGGCCGACGCCGATCTTGAAGATGTCGAAGACGCTGAGGAACATGGCCGCCGGGATAACGGATCGCGCGGGAAATCCCCACCGGAAAGCGACCGGGCAGACGGGAATCGCGACGCGGGGCGGGGCCGGGGCGGCGGACGCACGGGGGGTCGCGCCCTGCCGACGGGAGGGTCGCCGCAGCCATGCGCGCCGCGCGACCGCGCGCCCGCCGCGATGGGCCCTGGCCACACGCTCAATTCGGCTGCTGGAGGTAATTTTATTTTAACGAATACGACCTTTGACTCGCCGGATGCCTTCGCCATGAGGTGTCGGCAGAGTGAATTGAGTGGTGGAATCGAGATTATTGGAAAATTCGATAATCGAATTCCTTGAGTGAACGTGCGGATTTGGTCCTACCCGATTTCGGTCTCCTCCGGAGAAAAGCAAAGAGCGGGCACTAGGCCCGCTCGATACTCGTTACGCGATCCGGTCGGATCAGAACTTCATGTTGAGGCCGAACGACCAGCTGCTGGCGCCGGTGCCCGGGCCCACTTCGCCGTAGCCGTAGCCGAACTGGGCCGCGAGACCGCCACCGAAGTCGTATTCCGCGGACAGACCGTAGCCGCTTGCGTCCGCAAGACCGGAAGCGACGTCCCAGTCATACTGGCCGTAGTTGGCGTGAAGCGTGATGGCATCGAACTCGTAGCTCGCGCCAATGCCCCAATGCACCCCTTGGTCGCCGTCCGTGTCGAAGACCGAGTAGTTCACCGCGGCGGAGAGGCCGCTCTCGAGCGCAACATGACCAGAGAGGCCAAGGACCGACACTCCCTGATTACCGGGGTTGGTCGCGATGTCGTTCGAGAACTGGTAACCGATGCCGACACCGAACGTGCCGCCGGCGAACTCGCCGCCGTAGGTCGCACCGATGCCCCAGATCGGGTCCGTGGTCACGCCGGGGTTGTTGGCTCCGGGAACGATGACGACGGTGCCATCGAGCCAGGTGAAGCCGCCCGTGGGGGCCGTGTTGTCGTCCATCTCGACCGAGATCGCGAACTTGAAGTCGCCGAACGCATGGTCGTAGCGCAGGATCTGGCCGTCGTAGATTCCGTCGAGGCCCGAGTTGCCGTTGTAGCCGCGGTGACCGTCGTGGTTGCCGTTGATCGACCCGGCGCCGTTGTAGTTCACTTCCTGCATCGCCCAGTCGAGCGCGCCGTCGGTGTCGCCCATCGTCAGCCGGCCGAAATCGCCGGAAACGAAGATCGCGATGCCCCCGTCATTGGTGCCGACAGCACCCGGATCCTCGGAGAGGTCGATCTCGGTGCCGAAGGAAAGGCCGTTGTCGGCGGTGCCGGACAGCTTGAAGGTGATGTCGATGTCCTGAACGAACTGGGTGGTCGCGCCGGACCCGCCCTGGATACCCATCTGGGCGTTGCCTTCCAGGTCGATATCGGCAACCGCAGCGCCCGAGAATGCCACAAGGGCAGTCGTAGCGAAGATACTGCTATTCTGAATCCGGCTTGCAATAATTCGAATTTCAGACTATTTTTTTACCCGTTGACGCCGGAAAATATTTGGACCGATCCCCATCCGGCGCCCGGCTGTCTGTTCCGCCAGTACCCCGGATCGCATTCGCTCGGACGTTTCCTCACCTGCATGGCGGGCGGCCTTCCGGATCGTCCGCGGGACACCCACCAACCTGTGCTCATCCGGCCGTCGGAAGGCGCCGCGCTGTTCGCGCGCGGCCTGTCGCGCCCGGACGCCCAAGAAGACCCTGAAAGGAAAACCAGCGATGTCGGTCCCACAGATGAGCGTCGAGCCCGGTTTCTCCTCGGTCGAGCGGAGGTTCTCGTTCTGCGCGCCCGCGGAGACGCTGAACGCCTTCTTCGACGACCACTACTATCCGCACTGCGCGGCCACGACGCGCAGGCACCGCCACACGCTCCTGACCTACGACAAGCACCTGCGCGAGACGCTCGGGCCGATGCGGTGGGAGGAGATGACGCCGCTCGCGCTCAACGCCTGGCTCCGGCGGCAGGTGCAGCAGGAGCTGAAGAACACGACGATCAACAAGCACATCATCCTGGTGAACCGCCTTTTGCGCACCTCGCGCGACTGGGGCGCCCTGCCCGAGGGGGTGCGCGCGCCGCCCTTCCTGCGCAAGCTGCCGACGGGCGACTATCGCCAGCGGTTCCTGTCGCAAGACGAGATCCGCCGCCTGATGGCCGCCTGCGACCGGATCAATCACCCCTACCTCGCGCTCTTCATCCGCTTCCTGCTGCTGACCGGCGCGCGGAAGGGCGAGGCGCGGACCGCGAAGTGGCGCGACATGGACTTCGCCACCGGCCTCTGGCGCGTGCCGATGACCAAGAGCGGGCGGTCCCGCCGGATCATGCTGAGCGCGGCGGCCATCGAAGTGCTGGAGCGGACGGAGCGGCGGACGCGCGAGCTGGGCCTGCCCGTCGGGCCCGACGACTACATCTTCCCCAACCCGCGGACCGGCACCTGCTACAACAGCTTCCACATCGCCTACTTCAAGGCGCGCGACATCGCCGGCCTGCCCGAGGTGCGCATCCATGACCTGAGGCACACCTTCGCGAGCCTGCTGATCAACAACGGCGTCAGCCTCTACGAGGTGCAGGAACTGCTCGGCCATTCCTCGACCGCGATGACCCAGCGCTACGCCCATCTCCAGCCGAACAAGCTGAGGAGCCGGACGGAGATCGTGAGCCGGCTGGTCGCGGACGACGGCGAGCGTGTCCGGGAGGCGGCTGGAACGGCGGGGAAAAGGTGGTGAGCCCGACAGGATTCGAACCTGTGACCAATTGATTAAAAGTCAACTGCTCTACCAACTGAGCTACGGGCCCGCTCAGGGGGGCTTCCTACGCAGGCGGACCCTGGGCGTCAAGGGCCAATGCCGAAGCCTATTCAAAGCCGCGCCCCGCCCGTGTATACGCGCGCGCATGTCTGACGTCGCCCGCCATTCCGGCCTGCCCTTCATGAAGATGCATGGGCTGGGCAACGACTTCGTCGTGATCGACGCGCGGGTGAGCGCGCGCGCGGTCACGCCCGCGCTGGCGCGCGCGCTGGCGGACAGGCACCGGGGCGTCGGCTTCGACCAGCTCGCGGTGATCGAGCCCGGGGACGGCACGGACGACGCGGACCTGAAGCTGACCTTTTTCAACGCGGACGGCTCGCTCTCGGCGGCCTGCGGCAACGCCACGCGCTGCATCGCCCGCCACGAGATGGAGGCGCGCGGCGTCGCGGAGCTGACGCTCAGGACCGAGCGCGGCCTCCTGCAGGCGCGGGCCGTGGGGGCGGAACTCACCTCCGTCAACATGGGCCAGCCTATGACGGACTGGCGCGAGATCCCGCTGGCGGAGCAGGCGGACACGCTCCACCTGCCGCTGCCGGGCGATCCGGTCGCGACCTCGATGGGCAACCCGCATTGCACCTTCTTCGTCGAGGATGCCGAGGCGGTGGATCTCGCCGCGCGCGGCGCGGAGACGGAGGTTCACCCGCTGTTCCCACAGCGCACCAACGTGCAGTTCGCCAGCCTCCTCGGCCCCGACCACCTGCGGATGCGGGTATGGGAGCGGGGGGTCGGCGTCACGCTCGCCTCGGGCTCCTCTTCCTGCGCGGTAGCGGTGGCGGCGGCGCGGCGCGGGCTCACGGGCCGCAAGGTGCGCATCACGCTCGACGGCGGCGACATCCTCGTGGAGTGGCGGGAAACCGGCGTCTGGATGACGGGACCGACGGCGCATGTCTTCTCGGGCGTCCTGACGGCGCAGTTCCTCGAGGGGCTGTGATGGACCGGCGCGCCCCTGTCTTCCACACGCTCGGCTGCCGGCTCAACGCCTACGCGACCGAGGCGATGAAGGGGCTCTCGGCCGCCGCGGGCGTGGGCGGCGCGGTCGTGGTGAACACCTGCGCCGTGACCGCCGGG
>NZ_JBQLZP010000256.1:0-2127 GCF_052168335.1 Roseicyclus sp.
CTCACGGCGGCGACGCGGCTTCTGGTGTCGCTCCTGCTGCTCTTCTCGGTCTTCATGCTGCTGCGCGGTCACAACCTGCCCGGCGGCGGCTTCATCGGCGGGCTGATCGGGGCGACGGGCTTCGTGCTCTACGCCATCGCGCTCGGTGCGGACGCGACCCGCGAGGCGCTGCGCTACGAGCCGCAGAACATCGCCATGATCGGCCTCGGCATCGCGCTGGCGGCCGGGGTCTACGCGGTGTTCTTCGGCGACGCCTTCTTCACCGGCCAGTGGTGGTTCGCGGGCGCCGACCCGTCCGACCCCGACGACAAGGGCCTGCCGATCTCGAGCGTTCTCGTCTTCGACATCGGCGTCTACCTCGTCGTCTTCGGTTCGATCCTCACGCTTGTTCTCGCCCTCGAGGAGGAAGTCTGATGGAGCTTCTCGTCGCCGTCATGGTCGGCGTCCTCGTCGCCGCATCGGTCCACCTGATGCTGGCGCGGAACGTCCTGCGCTTCATCTTCGGGCTGATCCTCATCTCGAACGCGGCCAACCTGACGATCTTCGTCTCGGGCCGGCTGACGCCGCAGGCTCCGCCGCTGATCCCGGAAGGGGCCGATGCCCCGCTCGTCACGGTCGCCAACGCGCTGCCGCAGGCGCTGGTGCTGACCGCCATCGTGATCGGCTTCGGCCTCTTCGCCTTCGCGCTGACGCTGGTCTACCGGACCTATCAGAACCTCGGCACGCTCAACTCCGACGAGATGCGTCTCGCCGAACCGGAAGGGGAGAACGGCAAGTGAGCTGGATCCTTGCAAGCCCCATCATCATCCCCTTCGCCACGGCGGTCCTGGCCTTCCTGTTCCGGCGGGGGCCCGAGGGGCGCTGGCTCTCGGTCGTCGGTTCGGCGGCGCTGCTCCTGTCCTCGGGCATCCTCATGGCCGAGGTGCTGCGCGAGGGCGTGATCGCGGCGCAGATGGGCCAGTGGGCCGCGCCCTTCGGCATCACGCTGGTCGCGGACCTCCTGTCCGCCGTCATGGTCGTGATCACCGGGATCACCGGCCTCGCCGTCTCGGTCTACGCGCTCGCCGACGTGGACGAGCGGAAGGAGGCGCTGGGCTACCACGCGCTCTTCCAGGTGCTGCTCGCGGGTGTCTGCGGCGCGTTCCTGACGGGCGACCTCTTCAACCTCTACGTCTGGTTCGAGGTGATGCTGATCGCCTCCTTCGGGCTGCTCGTTCTCGGCGGCGCGAAGGAGCAGCTCGACGGCGGGATCAAGTACGTGACGCTGAACCTCGTCTCGACGATCCTCTTCCTCGCGGGGACGGGGATGCTCTACGGCATGACGGGCACGCTGAACATGGCGGACCTGCACGGCGCGGTGCAGGAGGTGGAGAACCCCGGCCTCCTCGTCGTCATCGCCATCATGTTCATGATCGCCTTCGGCGTGAAGGCGGCGGTCTTCCCGCTGTTCTTCTGGCTGCCCGCCTCCTACCACACGCCGGCCTTCTCGGTCTCCGCGATCTTCGCGGGGCTGCTGACCAAGGTGGGGGTCTACGCGCTGATCCGGATGTTCACGCTCGTCTTCACGACGGACGTGGCCTACACGCACACGATCCTCCTCTGGGTCGCGGGCTTCACGATGGTCACGGGGGTTCTCGGCGCGGCGGCGATGAACGACTTCCGCCGCATCCTGTCGTTCCACATCGTCAGCCAGATCGGCTACATGATCCTCGGCCTCGCGCTCTACACGCCGCTGGCGATCGTGGGGGCGGTGTTCTACCTCGTCCACCACATCATCGTGAAGGCCAACCTGTTCCTCGTGGCGGGCGTGGCCAAGCGCATCGCGGGCTCGACAGACCTCGCCGCGATCGGGGGCATGTACCGCTTCGCGCCGCTCCTCGGGCTCCTCTTCCTGATCCCGGCCTTCTCGCTCGCGGGCTTCCCGCCGCTCTCGGGCTTCTGGGCCAAGTATGTGCTGGTGAAGGCCTCGCTCGACGCCGAGGCGTGGTGGATCGCGGGCGTCGCGCTGGTGGTGGGCCTGCTTACCATCTACTCGATGACGAAGATCTGGGGCTACGCCTTCTGGAAGCCGCACCCGGCCGGGGTGGAGCCGCGTCTGACGGCCCTCACGCCGCGCGACCGGGCGGC
>NZ_JBQLZP010000257.1:0-3362 GCF_052168335.1 Roseicyclus sp.
CCGCCTCGCCATCGAGGCCGGCCGCCGCCAGCGCCGCGATCGCCACGGCCGCCGCCGAGGGCGCTCCCTCCTCCACCAGGTCGCCCAGGTGCGCCTCGATCAGCCCCGTGTCCACGTCGCCGCGCGCGAAGCGCGGGTGCGCCACCAGCCGCCGCAGGAAGGCGAGGTTCGTCACCGACCCCGCGACTTCGGTCGTCGCCAGCGCCCGCGCCATCCGCCGGAGCGCGATCTCCCGCGTGGCCCCGTGCACGATGAGCTTCGCGATCATCGGGTCGTACCAGGGGCTGATCTCGTCGCCGGGCCCGACGCCGGTATCGGCCCGCGCCCCTTCGCCGAAGACAAGGTGCGCGAGACGCCCGGTGGCGGGCAGGAAGCCCTTCGGCACGTCCTCGGCATAGAGCCGCGCCTCGACCGCGTGGCCGCGGATGCAAAGGTCCTCCTGCCGCGCGGGCAGGGCCTCGCCCGAGGCCACGCGCAGCTGCCATTCCACGAGGTCGACGCCGGTGATCGCCTCCGTCACCGGGTGCTCGACCTGGAGGCGCGTGTTCATCTCCATGAAGTAGAACCGGTCGGGCCGGAGCCCCGCGCTCGCGTCCACGATGAACTCGACCGTGCCCGCGCCCGAATAGCCGATGGCCTCGGCCGCGCGGACGGCGGCGGCCCCCATCTCGGCCCGCATCTCCGCCGTCATGCCGGGCGCCGGCGCCTCCTCGATCACCTTCTGGTGGCGCCGCTGGAGCGAGCAGTCGCGCTCGAAGAGATGCACCGCCCGCGTCCCGTCGCCGAAGACCTGCACCTCGATGTGGCGCGGCTTCTCGACGTATTTCTCGATCAGCACCGCGTCGTTGCCGAAGGCGCTGGCCGCCTCGCCCTTCGCGCTCGCGAGTGCGTCCATGAACTCGGCGGGGCGCGCGACCCTGCGCATCCCCTTGCCGCCGCCCCCCGCCACGGCCTTGATGAGGACCGGATAGCCGATGGCGTCGGCCGCGCCCGCCAGGTGCCCGGGGTCCTGGTTCTCGCCGTGGTAGCCGGGCACGACGGGCACGCCCGCCTCGTGCATCAGCGCCTTGGCGGCGTCCTTCAGCCCCATGGCCCGGATCGCGCTGGCCGATGGCCCGATGAAGACGAGGCCCGCCGCCTCCACCGCCTCGACGAAGTCCGGGTTCTCCGACAGGAAGCCGTAGCCCGGGTGGATCGCCTGCGCCCCCGTCGCCAGCGCCGCCGCGATGATGACCTCGCCCCGCAGGTAGCTCTCGGCGGGCCGCGCGCCGCCGATATGCACGGCCGCGTCGGCCATCGCCACGTGCCGCGCCGCGCGGTCGGCGTCGGAATGGACCGCCACCGTGCCCACGCCGAGCCTGCGGCACGTCTCGATCACGCGGCAGGCGATCTCGCCCCGGTTCGCGATCAGGATCCTGTCGAACATGCGCCCCTCCCCGCCCGGCCGCTCACGCCAGGTCCTCCACCACCTCGAACCGCTCCCAGATCAGCCACATGTCCGGCGCGAAGATGCCGAGCCTCCGGTAGTAGCGTTCGTGGCCCGCCATCCAGCCGGCGAGGTCGTCGTCCTCGCCCTCCATCAGCGCCATCTCCTCCGTCATGTCGCGATAGCGCACCCGGCGGAGCTCGAGCGTCCGCGTCACCAGTTGCGGCGCGTCCTCGAAATCCACCGCGATGTCGCAGCGCCCGACCTCGGGCGGCGCCTCGCCCGCCGCGATCTCGGCCTCGGCGAGGCAGGTCGCCCGCTTCTTCCCCGCCCGCACCAGCGCAAGCAGCGCGGCGCAGAGCTCCGGCCCGTCGCCGAAGCGGTAGGCCACCGCGCCCGGATGGCGCGCCTTCAGCGCCTCGATGCTCCGCGTCATGGCTTCATCTTTCCTGAAATACGCACTGCGACGCCCGCCCCCCGCACCGTCACATCCGGAAGACGCCGAACCGCGTCTCGCCCACTGGCGCGTTCAGCGCCGCCGAGAGCGACAGCGCCAGCACCTCGCGCGACTTGCGCGGGTCCACGATCCCGTCGTCCCAGAGCCGCGCCGAGGCATAGAGCGGATGCGACTGGCGCTCGAACATCTCGACGGTCGGACGCTTGAACTCGGCCTCCGCCTCCGCGGACCAGTCCTGCCCCGCCTTCTCCATCGCCGCCCGCTTCACCGTGGCGAGCACGCCCGCCGCCTGCGCGCCGCCCATCACGGAGATCCGCGAGTTCGGCCAGGTCCAGAGGAAGCGCGGCGAATAGGCCCGCCCCGCCATGCCGTAGTTGCCCGCCCCGAAGGAGCCGCCGACCAGCATCGTGATCTTCGGCACCGCGGTGGTGGCGACCGCCGTCACCATCTTCGCGCCGTGCCGCGCGATCCCCTCGTTCTCGTATTTCCGCCCAACCATGAAACCGGTGATGTTCTGGAGGAACACGATCGGGGTCTTCCGCTGCGAGCAGAGCTCGACGAAATGCGCGGCCTTCTGCGCGCTCTCCGAGAAGAGGACGCCGTTGTTGGCGACGATGCCGACGGGCAGCCCCATGATCTCGGCGAAGCCCGTCACGATGCTCTCGCCGAAGCGCGGCTTGAACTCGTCGAACCAGCTGTCGTCGACGATCCGCGCGATCACCTCGCGGATGTCGTAGGGCGTGGTCAGCGCCGCCGGCACCACGTCGAACAGCTCGTCGGGATCGTAGGCCGGGGGCCGCCCGCCGAGCGCGGGCGACGTCCCCCCCGCCGCCCCGAGGGACGCCACCGCCCGCCGCGCCAGCGCCAGCGCATGGGCGTCGTCCTCGGCGAGGTAGTCCGCCACGCCCGAGAGCCGCGTGTGAACGTCGCCGCCGCCGAGGTCCTCGGCCGAGACGACCTCGCCCGTCGCGGCCTGCACGAGCGGCGGACCGGCGAGGAAGATCGTTCCCTGCTCCTTCACGATGATCGTGACGTCCGACATGGCGGGCACGTAGGCACCGCCCGCGGTGCAGGAGCCCATGACGACCGCGATCTGCGGGATGGCGGCGGCGCTCATCCGCGCCTGGTTGTAGAAGATGCGCCCGAAATGGTCCCGGTCGGGAAAGACCTCGTCCTGGTTCGGCAGGTTCGCGCCGCCCGAATCCACCAGGTAGATGCAGGGCAGGCGGCATTCCTCGGCGATTTCCTGGGCGCGGAGGTGCTTCTTCACCGTCATCGGATAATAGGTGCCGCCCTTCACGGTCGCGTCGTTGCAGACGACCATGACCTCGCGGCCCATCACCCGGCCGATCCCGGCGATGACGCCCGCGGCGGGCGCGGCGCCGTCGTACATCCCGTGCGCCGCCGTCGCCCCGACCTCGAGGAAGGGCGAACCCGCGTCGAGCAGGTTCGCCACACGCTCGCGCGGCAGCATCTTGC
>NZ_JBQLZP010000258.1:0-2373 GCF_052168335.1 Roseicyclus sp.
GGGGCGCGCTCGGCTCGCGGCTCGCCGTGACCGAGATGCTGACCCGCGCGGTGCCGCTGATGCTGACCGGCCTCGCCGCCGCCGTCGCGTTCCGGGCGCGGCTCTGGAACATCGGGGGAGAGGGGCAATTCTACCTCGGCGCGCTGGCGGTGGCCTGGGTCGGGCATTCGCTGATCGTCGGCCTGCCGCCCGCGCTCGGCATCGCGGTGCTGATGGTCGTGGGCATGGCGGCGGGCGCGCTGCTGCTGGCCGGGCCCGCCTTCCTGCGCCTGCGCTTCGGGGTGGACGAGGTGGTGACGACGCTGCTGCTCAACTTCGTGGTGATCCTCTTCGTGGGGCTGATGATCGAGGGGCCGCTGCGCGACCCGCTCGCCTTCGGCTGGCCTCAGTCGGTGCCCGTCGACGGCGATTTCCGGCTGCCCGACCTCGTGGCGCGCACGCGACTGCATGTCGGGCTCCTGATCGCGCTGGCGGTGGCGGGGGTGGTCTGGCTGATCCTCGCGCGCACCGTCTTCGGGACGGAGGCGCGGGCGGCGGGCTTCAACGCGCGGGCGGCGGCCTTCGCGGGGGTGTCGCTGCCCAAGACGATCATGGGCGCCGCGCTCCTGTCCGGGGGGCTCGCGGGGCTGGCGGGCGCCATCGAGGTCATGGGCGTCACCGGCACGGTCACGACGACCATGTCGCCGGGCTTCGGCTATGCCGGGATCGTCGTCGCGATGCTCGCCGCGCTGCACCCGGCGGGCGTGGTCGCGGCCTCGGTCTTCGTCGCCACGGTCTTCGTCGGCGCGGACGCGATGAGCCGGGCGACGGGCGTGCCCTCCTTCATCGCGGACGTGATCGTGGCGCTCGCGCTCCTGACGATGCTCGTCGCGCTGCTCTTCACCAGCTACAGGATCCGGCGATGACCGAGGCGATCGAGCTTCTCGCCAGCGCGAGCCTCTGGGCCGCCGTCCTCAGGATCGCGACGCCGCTGATCTTCGGGGTGCTCGGCGCGCTCCTGTGCGAGCGGGCGGGGGTGCTGAACCTCGGGATCGAGGGGATCATGACGATGAGCGCGATGGTCGGCTGGCTCTCGGTCTTCCTCGGCGCGGACCTCTGGACGGGGCTCCTGATCGCGGCGGCGTCGGGAGCGCTGATGGGACTGCTCCACGCCACGCTGACGGTACCGCTCGGCCTGTCGCAGCATGTCTCGGGCCTCGGGATCACGCTGTTCGCCTCGGCGCTCGCCTACTATCTCTACCGGCTGATCGTGGTGGTGGGGCAGACGCCGCCGACGATCGAGCCCTTCCGGCCGCTCGACCTCGGGCCGCTGACGGATATCCCATTCCTCGGCCCGGTCCTCTTCGGGCAGGCGGCGCCGACCTATCTCGCGCTTCTGGCGGTGGCGGTGATGGCCTACGTGCTCGCGCGGACGCCCATGGGCCTCGCCATCCGCATGACGGGCGAGAACCCGCACGCGGTCGAGGCGCAGGGGCTGAACCCGATCCGCATCCGCATCCTCTCGGTCATGGCGGGATCGGCGCTGATGGCGCTGGGGGGCGCGTTCCTGACGACGGCGGCCTTCAACAGCTTCTTTCCCGAGATGGTGCAGGGGCGGGGCTGGATCTGCATCGCGCTGGTCGTCTTCGCGTCGTGGCGGCCGGGCAAGGCGCTGGTCGGCGCGCTTCTCTTCGCGTTCTTCGACGCCTACCAGCTGAGGCTCCAGACGGTTGTGGAGGGCGTGCCCTACCAGCTCTTCCTGATGGCGCCCTACCTCCTGTCGATCCTCGCTCTCGTCCTCGTCGCGCGCCGCGCCGAGGTGCCCGAGGCGCTGATGGCGCCCTACCGGCGGGGCGAGCGCTAGGGTTGCATCCGCCCGCCCGATGTGCTGCGACATCTGGGCGCGGCCGGGTGGGGTGCTATATGGAGCGCGCAAGGGAGCAAGGAGGGACCTCATGACGGATACGCTTGCCGCGCTGATCGCGCCGCATGACGGGGCCGCGCCGGCCATCGGCGCGCCGGGGCGGGACTGGATGGACTACGCGGGGCTGCGCGCGCTGTCGGCCGAGGTGGCCGCATCGCTGCACGCGGCGGGCGTGGGACGCGGCGACCGCGTGGCGATCGTGCTTCCGAACGGACCCGAGATGGCGGCGGCCTTCGTCACGGTGGCGCAGGCGGCGACGACCTGCCCGCTGAACCCCGCCTACAAGCAGGAGGAATTCGCCTTCTACCTCGAGGACCTGAAGGCGCGCGCCGTGATCCTGATGGAGGGCGAGGCGGGTCCGGCCTTCGCCGCCGCCGAGGGGCTCGGCCTGACGATCATCCGCCTCGTGCCGGGCGCGGGTGCGGCGGGGTCCTTCACGCTCAGGGCCGAGGGCGGGGCGGGCATCGCCG
>NZ_JBQLZP010000259.1:0-2757 GCF_052168335.1 Roseicyclus sp.
GCGGCGCGGAGAGGGTGGCGATGCGCTCGCTCCTCGGCGACAGGATCGGGGCGCTGACGCAGCCGATCTGAGGGGCGCGGGCGCGAGGAGCCCCGAAAGGCCTTTCCGTTTTCCCACGCTTCAGGGCGTTATCCACTCCGGGAAGGCCCCAGGGCTGACAGAAATCCCGCCTCAGTCCTTCGGGACAACCCGGAGGCCCAGCTCCATGAGCTGTTCCGCCGTCGGCTCGGAGGGGGCGCCCATCATCAGGTCCTCGGCCCGCTGGTTCATCGGGAAGAGGATGACCTCGCGGATGTTCGCGGTGCCGGCCAGGAGCATCACGATGCGGTCGATGCCCGGCGCGCAGCCGCCATGCGGGGGCGCGCCGTAGCGGAAGGCGTTGACCATGCCGCCGAAACGCTTGCGCACCTCCGCCTCGCCGTAACCGGCCAGCTCGAAGGCCTTGAACATGATCTCGGGCTTGTGGTTGCGGATCGCGCCCGAGACCAGCTCGTAGCCGTTGCAGGCGAGGTCGTACTGGTAGCCCAGCACCTCGAGCGGGTCGCCCTGGAGCGCCTCGAGCCCGCCCTGCGGCATGGAGAAGGGGTTGTGCGAGAAGTCGATGCGGCCGGTGTCGGGGTCCTTCTCGTACATCGGGAAGTCGACGATCCAGGCGAAGGCGAAGCGGCTCTCGTCGACGAGGCCGAGCTCGCGCCCGATCTCGACCCGCGCGCGGCCCGCGACGCCCTCGAACTCGGCGGGCTTGCCGGCGAGGAAGAAGGCGGCGTCGCCCTTGTGGAGGTGCAGCTGCCGGCGGATCGCCTCGGTCCGCTCGGGGCCGATGTTCTTGGCGAGCGGGCCCGCCGCCTCGAGGCCGCTGCCGTCCTCGGCCTCGCGCCAGAAGATGTAGCCCATCCCCGGCAGGCCCTGCCCCTGCGCCCAGGAATTCATCCGGTCGCAGAACTTGCGCGACCCGCCGCCCGGCGCGGGGATGGCGCGGACTTGCGTTCCCTCGTGCTCGAGGATCTTCGCGAAGATCGCGAAGCCGGAGCCCGCGAAATGCTCGGAGACGACCTGCATCTTCACCGGGATGCGCAGGTCCGGCTTGTCGGTGCCGTACCAGAGCGCGGCGTCGCGGTAGGAGATGCGCGGCCAGACCTCGTCGACCGTCCGGCCGCCGCCGAATTCCCGGAAGAGGCCCTTCAGCACCGGCTCGATCGTGCGGAAGACGTCCTCCTGCTCGACGAAGGACATCTCCATGTCGAGCTGGTAGAAATCGGTCGGCGAGCGGTCGGCCCGCGGGTCCTCGTCGCGGAAGCAGGGCGCGATCTGGAAGTAGCGGTCGAAGCCCGAGACCATGAGGAGCTGCTTGAACTGCTGCGGCGCCTGCGGCAGCGCGTAGAACCTGCCGGGATGCAGCCGCGAGGGCACGAGGAAGTCGCGCGCGCCCTCGGGCGAGGAGGCGGTGATCACCGGGGTCTGGTACTCGCGGAAGCCGATGTCCCACATGCGCCGCCGGATCGAGGCCACGACATCGGAGCGGAGCGTCATGTTCTCCTGCATAGCCGGGCGGCGGAGGTCGAGGTAGCGGTAGCGCAGCCGCGTCTCCTCGGGGTAGTCCTGGTCGCCGAAGACCTGCAGCGGCAGGTCGCCGTCGACGGCGCCGAGCACGGTCATGTCGCGGATGAAGACCTCGATCTCGCCCGTCGGAATCCTCGGGTTCACCAGCTCGGGGTCGCGCGCCTTGACCTCGCCGTCGATGCGGATGCAGACCTCGGCGCGGAGCTTCTCGACCTGGGCGAAGACCGGGCTGTCGGGGTCGCAGAGGACCTGCGTGATGCCGTAATGGTCGCGCAGGTCGATGAAGACCACGCCGCCATGGTCGCGCCGCCGGTGCACCCATCCCGCGAGGCGGACGGTCTGGCCGACATTGTCCTTCGTGAGGGCGGCACAGGTGTGGCTGCGGTAGGCGTGCATGGGCGGGGTCCTCTGCGGGATTTTCGCGGTCTCGGGCGTGGCGGCGATAGAACGCGCGGGCGGGGCGAAGTCAACCCCGGGGGCTCGCCCGCCCGGGGCATCGAGCCCCGGACGGGCGACTGCCTCCGGCAGGCGTATTTGGAGAAAGATGAAGGGGCGGGGTCAGTCCGCGCAGGCGAGCGCGGCGCGGGCGGCGGGGTGCGAGAAGGGGCCGAGGTCGCGGGGCTCGAGCCTGCCCTGCGGGGTCAGGCGGATGGCGACGAGGCGCGTCCATGCGGCGTCGGCGGCGACCATCTCGGGGCCGGCGCCGCAGTCGCGGAGGCCGCCGGTGAGGAAGTCCTCGCCGATGCGGTGGTTGGTGAGGCCGGTGGCGGCGGCGATCTCGGTGAGGCGGCCCGCCTCGTAGCGCCAGACGCGGAGCGTGCGGGCGAGGTGGGGGCGGTCGATGAAGGCGATTTCCATGGCGCCGTCGCCGTCGAGATCGGCGGCGCCGAGGGGCGCGAGCCAGCGGTTGCGCTGCCCGATGTTGGGCGTCGCGGCGTGGAGGACTAGGGCGCCGCCCTCGACGGCGTAGACGGCGAGGCGCGCGCCGAGGTCGCGGTGGCTCTGGACGGCGATGATCTCGGCGCGTCCGTCGCCGTCGAGGTCGGCGAGGCGCGGGGCGAGGTCCTCGAAGACCTCCGTCCCGGGCAGTATGACGCGGAGCGTGGCGCAGTCGGGCGCGAGGGCCACGGCGAGGGTTCCGGCCTCGACGGCGTCGCCGAGGACGGCATGGGCGTAGCGGGTGGTCGGGTCCTCGTA
>NZ_JBQLZP010000260.1:0-4118 GCF_052168335.1 Roseicyclus sp.
GGACAGGAGCGCGAGCCCGCGAAGTTCACCAAGCAGATCGCCTTCAACGTCATTACGCACATCGACAAGTTCATGGAGGACGGGTCGACCAAGGAGGAATGGAAGATGGTCGCCGAGACCAAGAAGATCATGGACCCCAAGGTGAAGGTCACGGCGACCTGCGTGCGGGTGCCGGTCTTCGTCGGCCATTCCGAGGCGATCAACATCGAGTTCGAGGAGTTCCTCGACGAGGAGGAGGCCCGCGAGATCCTGCGCGAGGCGCCGGGCGTTCTCGTCGTCGACAAGCGCGAGGACGGCGGCTACGTCACGCCGGTCGAGTGCGTCGGCGACTACGCCACCTTCGTCAGCCGCATCCGGCAGGATTCGACCGTCGAGAACGGGCTGAACCTCTGGTGCGTGTCCGACAACCTGCGCAAGGGCGCGGCGCTGAACGCCGTGCAGATCGCCGAGACCCTCGGCAACCGCGTGCTGAAAAAGGGCTGAGACGCCCGCGCCCCTATCCGGATGGGTAGGGGCGGCACCCCCTCTGCATCCCCGACTGACCCCATGCGGTGCGGCGCCCGGGCGCCAGCGCCTGTAAGCAGCGGTCACGATACGAAGCAGATGGGGGATCGCATGCAAGGATCGGTTTTCGCGTTTTCGCAGATGTTCCAGGGGGCGGCGGGTATCCGCGTCCGCCGGCAGCCGAGGAAATACTGGCCCGACACTCCGGCCGAGCCCGAGCGCCTGTCCCGGCGCGAGATGGAGGACCTGTTCCGCGATCAGCTCGACGGCCTCCGGCGCGGCGATCCGGTGCGGCGCGCTGGGCGGTAGATCGCGCAGGGCGGACGGGTCGGGGATTTCCCCATTGTGCCGCGCGCGGGTTGGGTCAACTTCGGGACGGCACGCAACCCGGAGGTTCACGCCATGCGTTTCGCCCTGTCCCTCGCCGCGCTCCTCCTCGGGAGTTCGGCGCATGCCGACGACATCCTGCTTCGCGCCGACATCGCCGAGGCGCTGGTCTTCGCCAACGGGGCGGAGGTTTCGCGGATCGGGGAGGTCGAGCTGCCCGCGGGCCGCCACAGCCTTCTGATCCCATGCGGGACTTCGGCGACCCCTCGTCGATGGAGGTGACGGCGCCCGAGGGCGTCGTCGTCCTGCCGCCGCAGTCCGTCGACCGCATCGCCATTCCCGAAGGCGCGCTCGACACCGCGACCGAGGCGGCCGCACGGGACGCGGTGGAGCGGGCGGAGTTCGCGCTCGAGACGCTGCGCGACACGCTGGCCCGGCGCGACGCGACCATCGCGGGTCTCGAGACGCAGCTCGCCTACCTCCAGTCGCTGTCGCGCGGCGGGCCGGAGGGCGCGGCGATGCCATCCGACCCCGCGCGGCTGGCCGAGATCCTCGCGGCCCTCGGCACCGAGACGGCGCGTGTCGGCACCGAACTTCAGGCCGCGCGCGAGGACCGGCGCGCCTTCGAGGAGGCGCTGGAGGACCGTGTCCGCGAGGTGGCGGAGGCGCGGCAGGCGCTCGCCGACCTCAACCCGTTCGGCACCGAGGCGCAGGGCATCGCCATCGAGATCGAGGTGCCCGAGGCGACGCGGGGCGAAGTGGTCATCTCCTACATGAACTGGGACACGAGCTGGTCGCCGACCTACGCGCTGCGCCTAGACACCGAGGCCGGGGCGCTCGCGGTCGAGCGGTCGATCCTCTTCTCCTACCGCGGCGCGGCGACATGGCGCGACGTGGATACGCGCTTCTCCACCGCCATCCCGAACCGCCAGCGCGTCCCGAGCCAGGTCTTCCCCGACCCGGCCCGGATCGCGCCGCCCGCGCCCGAGCCTGCGCCCCGCGTGGCTTCGGAGATGGCGGTCGGCGACATGATGCCCGCCCCCGCGATCGTGGCGGAGGCCGCCGTGATGGTGACCGACGGTCTGTCGGTGGTCTACGAGTACGCTACGCCCGTGACGGTGGGGCCCTTGGGCGAGATCACGCTGCCCTTCGACGATCTCGCGCTCGACGTGGCGCTCGAGAACCGGGCCGTGCCGAGGCGGGACGCGACGGCCTTCCTCGTCGCCACGGGCCGCAACGACACGGGCGAGGCGATCCTGCCCGGCGAGGCGCGCTTCTTCCGCGACGGCGATCTCGTGGGCACGGACTTCCTGCCGATGATCCCGGCGGGGGCAGAGGTCGAGATGGCCTTCGGTGCGCTCGACCACCTGGTGCTGAGCTGGCAGGACCTGTCGCGCGACGAGGGCGACCGGGGCGTCTTCGTGAGCCAGAACGAACAGCGCCGCCGCATCGCCTTCGGGATCGAGAACACCTCGACCGAGACGGAGGAGGTGCGCCTCCTCTACGCGGTGCCCTTCGCCGAGCAGGAGGACCTCGATGTCAGCGTCACCTTCTCGCGCGCGCCCGATATGCGCGACGTGGACGACATGCGCGGCGTCAGCGCGTGGACGCTGAGCGTTCCACCCGCCACGGAGGAGCGCATCGAGATGACCGTCGAGATGACCTGGCCCGAGGACATGATCCTCACCTGGTGGCCGTGAGCGGCGTTCAGCCTTCGACGCGGGCCCGGAGGCGGTCGAGACCGCGTTCGTAGTCCGCACCCACGAACCGGTCGAGCGCGAGGCCGAACCAGCGCCCGACCGGGGTGTTGCCCATGTCGGAGTCGAGGCCCCAGGTCACCCGCGTGCCCTCGCCCTCGGGCTCAAGCGTCCACCACGCCTCGGCCGGGTTCATCCCGTCGAAGATCAGCGTGGTGCGCACGCTCCGGTTCTCGACGGCCGCGACGATCTCCTGTCGGCCATTGCCGACGTTGGGGTGGTCGGACCGCCACTCCATCACGTTGCCGACGCCGGTGTCCGGGCCCGAATAGACCACCTCCATGTCCGGGTCGTAGTCGCCCCAGGGCGACCATTCCGAGAAGGCCCGGAGGGAACTCACCTGCCGGTAGACCTCCTCCGGCGGGGCGTCGATGACGATCTGCCGCTCGACGACGACGTGGCGCGGCAGGAGGTATGCCGCGCCGGCGGCGATCAGGACCACGACCGCGAGGCCGATCAGGATACGTCCGAGACGGCGCATGGCGCTCCCCCGCGATGCTGCGCTCGGGCCGAGGATAGCACGGATCGGCGGCGCGCGCCTCAGAAACGCTCGGCCCGCAGGACCTCGCAGTCGAGGACGGTGACGACGCCGATATGCCGCTCGACGACGCCGAAGGCCGCGTCGAGCAGCGCATCCAGCCGCTCGGGGCGGATGATGCAGACGACGCTGACCATCCCGCCCGCGCGGCTGACCTGCCCCTCGCGGCTCCACTGCCCCGAGCGTCCCGAGCCGCCGAGGACCGGAAGGATCGTGAACCCGGTGACGCCCGCCTTGACGAGTGCGGCGGTCAGCCGCCCCTCCATCACCGATTCGATGGTGATCTCGACGCGCTTGGCCTTGTGGGTCTGCATGGGGCTCAGCCTCCGGTGAGGGCCTGGGAGACGGCGAGATAGAGCGGTATCCCGAGCGTCAGGTTGAAGGGGAAGGTCACGCCGAGCGACAGCGTGAGGTAGACCGACGGGTTCGCCTCCGGCAGCGCCACGCGCATCGCCGCCGGCACCGCGATGTAGGAGGCCGAGGCGGACAGCGTCATGAACAGCATGACGCCCCCCGCGCTGAGCCCGAGGAGCAGCCCCGCCGCCAGCCCGAAGCACGACCCGATCAGCGGCATGAGAACCCCGAAGCCGAAGAGGCCCCCGGTCAGGACCGAGCGCGCCTCGCGCAGGCCGCGTCCCGCCACGAGGCCCATGTCGAGCAGGAAGAGGCACAGAACCCCCTGGAACGGCGCCACGATGAAGGGCGCGACGAGGGCCATGCCCTCGGCCCCGGTGATCCAGCCGATGAGGAACGAACCGACCAGCAGCACGATGGAGCCGTTGAGCAGGATCTCCCGCAGGAGCCCCTCCTCCATCTCCGCCGTGCTCTTGCCGAAGCGCGCGACGATCCACAGCGCCGAAAGGATCGCGGGCGCCTCCATCACGGCGGCGACCGCGACCATGTAGCCCTCGGGCGAGAGGCCGGCGGAGGTGGCGACGGAGCTTGCCGCCACGAAGGTCACGATGGAGATCGAGCCGTAGTGGCCCGCCACC
>NZ_JBQLZP010000261.1:0-2251 GCF_052168335.1 Roseicyclus sp.
CTCACGCGCAGCGACGGCGTCATGACGAGCTTCTCCTCGGGAGCGGGCGGCGCAGGACGCTCGGCCGCGCGCGGCATGCCTGCGGGCTGCTCGGCCACCAGACGCCGGATCGAGGACAGGACGTCATCGATATCCGCCATGGATTTCGCCGGATCCGGCATGTCGCTCACTCCTCGCTCGGGCCCCGCACCGGCCACCCGTGACAGTCTGCCCGGCACGCCGCCGGACGGTTCCGCCCCCCAGCCGAGGAACTCCCCGGACGGGATCGAAGATAACGACGGCGGGCCGGGCGCACAACGCATTGCGCGCGCCCCCAGGCCGAAGGATGCCTAAAGCTGCGCGGAAACCGGCGGGCGCGGCTCAGTCGCGGCCGAGCCGCTCGAGCACGCTGTCGAGACGCTGGCCCTGCACGCTCGGGACGCTCACGGGGGCGTCGTCCACCAGATCGTAGTAGACGGAGGGGTCATAGCCCGGCACGTCGAGGTCGAGATGCTCGACCGTCAGCAGTCCGCCCGCCGAGAGGATCGCGTAGGCCGCCTGGTAGAGGTTGGCCTGCGCCTCGATGCGGCTGATTCGGGCGTCGAGCACGTCCTGCTCGGCGTCGAGCACGTCGAGCGTGGTGCGCGCGCCCAGCGAGGCCTCCTCGCGCACGCCCTCGAAGGCCAGTTCGGCGGCGGCGGTGCGCTGGTCGGCGGCCTGGATCTGCGCGTTGGCGATGCGGAGCTGCGCCCAGGCATTGCCCATGACCTGCACGTTGATCAGCACCTGCTGGTTGAGCGAGGCGCGCACGGCCCCCGCCTGCGCCAGCGCCTGCCGCTCGAGCGAGGCGAGCTGCCCGCCGCGGTAGATCGGCTGGCTGAGGGTGATGCCGATGGATGCCCCCTCGCCCTCGGCCAGCGGGTTCGGCGCCTCGAAGGTGTTCGTCACCCGTCCGTCGAGCGAGATCGTCGGGCGGTAGTTGGCGCGCGCGCCCTCGACGGCGAGGTCGGCGGCGCGGACCTCGTGCTGGAGGCGGCGGATGGAGGGCGTGTTCTGCCGGGCAAGCGCCTCGGCCTCGGCCTCGCTGCGGGGCAGGCCCGGCAGCGCGCCGGGACCGGAGATCGCGCCCGGGTAACGCCCGACGGCGAGCGCGAAAAGCTCGCGGCTGATCTCGAGCTGGCCCTGCGAGGCGGCGAGCGCCGAGCGTGCCTCGGCCAGGCGCGCCTCGGCCTGGGCCACGTCGGTGCGGGTGTCCTCGCCGACCTCGAACCGGTCGCGGGCGGCGCGGAGCTGCTGGGTGACGACGCGCACGTTGGATTCGCGCACGTTCACCACCTGGAGGTCGCGCCAGACGTTCATGTAGGCGGTGACGGCGTCGAGGAGGACCTGCTGCTCGACCGAGACGAGCGCCTCGCGGGCGGCGAGCACCGTCTCGCGCGCGGCCTCGAGCGCCACGCGCCGGCCGCCGCCGTTGTAGAGAACCCAGTCCGCCACGAGGCTGGCCGTCGCGGTCGTCGTCTCGTTGACGAGGTCGCGGTCGGCGGAGGCGGCGAAGTTCAGCGTCGGGCGGAGCTGCGCCACGGCCTGCGCCACGCCTTCGTCCTCGATGCGCAGGAGGAAGCGCTGCTGGTCGAGCACGGGCGAATTGGCGTAGGCGTCGGCCATCGCCTCGCGCAGGCCCTCGCCCCGGACGGCGCCGGGTGCGGCGAGAAGCGCGAGCGCCGCGATGCCGCAGAGCGCAGCCGCGCGTGCCAGTCCGTCGAATACTCCAGCCATGGCTCACCCCCCGAGGCGATTTGATCCGGCGTTCCCGCCCTGCGGAGCGGGCGCCCTTGGCGCGCCCGGCGACGAGGCCGGGCGGCGCGGCTCAGAACGTGAAGCTCGGCGCGCGCGCGAAGCCCGGAAGGATGTCCGCCGTCGCGTTGAACGCCATGCGCCAGCTCATGCGGCCGTCGGACTTCAGGCCCTCGCGCACCTCGCCATGCGCGCCGTTCATGAAGACGGCCACGAGGCGGCCGCCCTCCTTCACCTGATCGACGAGGGCCGGAGGAAGCTCCTCGATCCCGCCGAAGATCATCACCGCGTCGTAGGGACCGGCCTTGGCGTGGCCCTCGGTCAGCGGACCCGTGACGACGGCGGCGTTGTCGATGCCGTGGTCGCCCAGCGTCGCCTCGGCGTCGGCGGGGAGGCTCTCGTCCTCCTCCACGGCGGCGACGGCCTCGACGATATGCGCCAGAAGCGCCGTCGTGTAGCCGAGCCCGGAGCCGATTTC
>NZ_JBQLZP010000262.1:0-1182 GCF_052168335.1 Roseicyclus sp.
ACCCCGCGCGGGGCTCCCGCCGCCGATGCCGGCCAAGCCCCCGCCGCGCCGCCCGGCGCGGAGGCGGGCATTGTGGACGCCCCTCCGCCGCCCGCCGCTGAAGCCTCCCGCGAGGGAGCCGCCGCGCCCGCACCCTCCGGCGCCGACACGGCTGCCGAGGACGCGACCGCCGCCGCACCGGAAGCCCTCCCCGAGACGGAAACCGCCGGTCAACCGGAGGATGCCGCGTTCTGGTCCGTCGATGCCGAAACAAGGGGCTCCGGCGTCGAGGACGTCGCGGTGCAGGATGCGGCCGACACGGCCCTCGACCGTGCCGCCCCGGCGCAGGCGGAGACCGAAACGCCGGTCGTCGCCTTCACCGCCGACGAGACTGCGGACTTCGTCCCGCTCTCCGAGGCCCCGCCCGAGGAGGCCACGGCAGGGCCCGAGGCCGACCTCGACACCGCCCCCTCCCAAGCGCGTCCCGAGGGCGAGACGGCAATCGACACGACGGGCGAGAGCTCCGCCATCGCCTCGGATGCGGCCGAAGCACCTGCCACGGACGCCCGGATGCCCGAGGCGGAGCCCACCGCGGCCGAACCCGACGTGGACGAAGCCGAAATGGCGCAGACCGCGCAGGCCGAGTCCGCCCAGACCGAGTCCGCGCAGGCCGAGACCGCGCAGGACCGCGACGAGGACGGCCGCGACTTCGGCGGCGACGGCTGGCGCCCCGAGATGCGCCTGTTCGACTGGGCGCGCCCCCAGGACGCCGCGCCCGTTGCCCCCGTCCCGCCCGCGGCCGAATTCGAATCCGACACCGGCGACGCCGGCTGGCCAGATGCCTCGGCGGCGGGTGCCCTCCGCGAGCTTGCGGCGGTGCGTGACGCGGCACCGGCCGAGGGCGCTGATGGGGCAGGGGACAACGTCGCCCGCTTCACGCCCGTCTTCTCCCGCCGGAGCGGCACGCTGACCCGCGTGAACGAGCCCGCAGCCGACGAGCAGGCCACCGTGGAGGAAGCGCAGGCCCCCGCCCCGGATGCCGGTCACGAGGCTCCCCTGTCGGAGGCGGCACGCGAGGCCGCTGCCGGGCAGGTGGCGCAGGCCCCGACGGACCCGGCCTACGCCCCTGCGGCGGACGCCGCCCGCGAGACACCCGCGACGGACGCCGCCAACGCGCCCCCCGCGGCGGAAGCCGCCAACGAG
>NZ_JBQLZP010000263.1:0-1102 GCF_052168335.1 Roseicyclus sp.
AGCGCGTTGACGGCATGGCGCCCTACCTTCAGGAAGCGCACCGCCGCATCTGGGCCGAGGACATCGGCATCGACCGGGTCTTCCACGAGCCGGGTCGTGCGCCGAGGCTCAGGGGATGACGCCCGCCGCATTCGACTACCTGCGCGCGGAGAGCCTGGCGCAGGCGCTCGAGGCATTGGCCGCCCGGGGCGGGGAAGCGACCGTGCTCGCGGGCGGGCAGAGCCTCGTGCCGATGCTCGCCATGCGTCTCGCGCGGCCGTCGCGGATCGTGGATATCGGCGGCCTGCGCGGGCTCGACTCGATCGAGGTCGCGGGCGGGGTCGTCCGTCTCGGCGCGCTGGTCCGTCACCGGGTTCTGGAGCGCGATGCGACGGTGGCGCGGCACCTGCCGCTTCTGGCGACCGCCGCGGGCTGGGTCGCGACACCCGCGATCCGGAACGCGGGCACCCTCGGCGGCGCGCTGGCGCTGGGCGATCCGGCCGCGGAATACCCGGCGGTGGCGGTGGCGCTCGGCGCGCGCCTCCGCCTCGTCTCGCTGGCGGGCGAGCGATGGGCGGCGGCCTCCGACTTCTTCCACGGCGCCATGGAGACGGATATCCGCCCCGGCGAACTGCTCGTCTCCGCCGAGTTTCCCGCCGCAGCGCCCGGCGACGGCCACGGCTTCGCCGAGATCGCCGAGCGGCGGGGCGACTACGCGCTCGCGGGCGCCGCCCTGTCCCGTCGCGGGGGCGCCGTGCGCATCGCGCTCTTCGGGGTCGCCGACGCCACGCTCTCCTGCGAGGCGGCCGCGCGGGTGTTGTCCGACGAGCCGCCCGCCGCCTGGGACGACGCGCTTCTCGAGGCGGTGTGCGCCGCCGTCCTCGACGAGATCGCGCCGCAGGCCGCCGATCCCCTGCGTGCCCGCCTCGCCGGTGTCGCCGTGCTGCGCGCGGCCCGCGACTTCCTCGGCCGCGAGCCCCCCGCGAGGCGCGCGGCATGACGCGGGTTGGTCTCGCCTGCGAGGTGAACGGCAGGATGGTCTCGGCCGAGATCGATCCGCGCACGCTCCTCTCGGACTTCCTGCGCGACGTCCTGTCCCTCACCTCCGTGCATGTCGGGTGCG
>NZ_JBQLZP010000264.1:0-6709 GCF_052168335.1 Roseicyclus sp.
AATCGCGCACCGGCGACGTCCAGGTTTTCGGGGAGCTTCAGAACGTCGTCCACGCAGCTTCTCCAGTAACAACCGCAACCGGCCCGCCGCGCCGCGGGCATGGTGCCCGGCACAGAGCGAATCCGGCGCCGCCGGGCCTCGGAGGACAGATAGGCACGCCCCGCTTAACGATTGGTTTCGCCGCGAGGCTGTTCTCGAACGGCGCGGATGCCCGCGCGGGCGGGCCGCCAAACCGCCTGAACGGGCAAGGGTTTCTTTACTCGGGTGTGTCAGGCAAACGGTCGGGCGACGCGTTGCGCCCGTTCAGCCGAGGCCCATCGCGATGTCCGATTCGAGCGCAAAGAACCTGCGACTGCTGCTTGCAGACCCCGATCCCGTGCGCAGGCAACGTCTCGTGTCGCAGATGCAGGGCATCGAGGCGATCGAGGCCGCGTCCCTGTCGGAAGCGTTCGACCTGGCCGAGTCGCGGCAGCCGAACGGAATCGCCCTCGCGGTGGAGATGTCGGGCGACATCGGTATCGCGATGTTCCTGCGTCTGGTCGATGCGTTGTCGGTCCCGTTCGTGATGTTCGGCGAGCCGTCGCGCAACATGACGCCGGTTCCGATGAGAAAATCCATCCAATTCGTGGAATTGCGCCGGTCGCCGAAGGCCGAGGTCCTGCTCGACGGGCTCCTGGGCGCCATGTCCTCCGACACGCCCGCGAAGGCTTCCATGCCACCCTCCGCGCCGTCCGCACAGACCCGGCCGCCCGCTCCGCCCGCGGCGGGTGCCGCGCCGGGCCTGATCGTCCTCGGCGCATCGACCGGCGGCGTCACGGCCCTCGAGACCGTTCTGACCGCGTTCCCAGCGGACTGCCCGCCGACGCTCGTGGTGCAGCACATCCGCCCCGGCTACGTCGAAGGCATGATCGCGCGGCTCGACACGCGCTGCGGCCCCCGGGTCCTCGCCGCGAGGGACGGACAGCCCGTCGAGAAAGGTCATGTCTACGTGGCCGCAGACCCGGATCGCCACCTCGTCCTGCAGCGCGGTACCGCTCCGCGCTGCCACCTGCGGGAGGAGCCACCGAGGCACGGGCACCGCCCCTCCGTGGACGCGCTGTTCGAGTCGGCGGCCGAGTTCGGAACGCGGGTGGCTGCAGCGCTCCTGACCGGGATGGGTGCAGACGGCGCCGTCGGAATGGCCCGCATCCGCGCGAACGGAGGGGCCACTGTCGCCCAGGACGAGGCGAGCTGCGTCGTCTACGGCATGCCGCGCGCGGCCGTGGAACTCGGCGCCGCGGCCCGGATCGCGCCGCTCGAGCGGATCGCGGACGTGCTCCTTGGCCGCGGGCGCGGCTCGGACGCGCCCTTCGGCGGCAGGGCGGAGGCGGCGCGATGACAGGCATCGCGTTCCACGACCACCACGTCATCCAGGGCGAACAGGCGGTGACGGACCATCCCGGCGCCACCCTGCAGACGGTTCTCGGGTCCTGCGTCTCCGCCTGCCTGCACGACCCCGTCCGGCAGATCGGCGGAATGAACCACTTCCTCTTGCCCGACGACGGCAACCGGACGGACATGCGCTATGCCTCCGCCTCCATGGAGCGGCTCGTGAACGAGCTCCTCAAGCGCGGCGCGCTGCGCGACCGGCTGCAGGCCAAGCTCTTCGGCGGGGCACGCATCATGCCGTCGCTGCCCGACATCGGCCGGCGCAACGCCGAGGCGGCGTTGACCTTCCTCCGGAGCGAGGGAATCGCCTGCCTCTCGCAGAGCCTCGGCGGGACGCAGGCGCGCCGCGTCCGGTTCTGGCCGGCGACGGGCCGCGCACAGCAACTGCTCATAGATCGCAACGCGGCGCTGCAGGACCCCGCCCTGACCCGAGAGGCGCCCCGTGTCCAATCCGGATCCGTCGAACTTTTCTGAACCCTTCGCGGCGCGACCGCACTCAAGGAGAAACTGACATGCGAGTTTTCCGACGCATCAGCCTCGTGAAGAAGCTGGCGATCCTGACGGGACTGTCGATGATGCTGATGGCGGGCATCATCGCGGTCTTCGTCAACAACTTCGTCCGCAACACGGTCGAGACCGAAGCCCAGACCGACGCGATCAGCTCCCTGCGCGTGTTCGAGGAGGTTCTGGCGCTGTCCGGTGACAGCGTGAGCATCGGGCGTCCCCGCGACTCCCTGGTGACCTCGGCCCGATGGGACGGCGATCCGCTCGATCTTACGCTGTCCCAGCTCGATCGCGTCGCCGACATGACCGGCGACCGTCTGACCTTCTTCGAGTTCGAGCCCGCCGCAGGGGTCTTCCGGCGGCTCATGACGAGCATCGTGGCGGCGGACGGTACGCGCGCCACGGGCACCCTGCTGGACTCACAGGGCGCGGCACATGCGTCCCTCATGGCGGGTCGTGCCTTCGTGGGCGAGATCGACATTCTCGGCCAGCCGTATCTCGCCGTCTACGAGCCTGTGTTCTCCAGTACCGGCGAGATCTCCGGCGCCCTCTTCTCGGGAACGCCGCTGACGGCCATCAACGAGACGTTCGCTGGCATGATGTGGGGGCTGAAACTGGCGATCGCGATCGCCCTGACGATCGGTATCCTGAACGTCGTGGGGATTCTCGCCTACATCATGCGACCGCTCCGGCAGACCACCGACGTGGTGGCGGCGCTGGCGCGGAAGGACTTCACGAAGAAGCCTCCGAAGCTCAAGTCCGAGGACGAGATCGGCCTGATGGCTCGGGCGGTCGCCGACCTGCAGACGGAACTCGCCGAAGGCGCTCGCCTGGCCTCCGAGGCCCGCGCCAACGAGGCCGAGCGCGAACGGCAACGGGTCGAACAGGTGCGCGTCGTCAACGAACTGAAGGAGGCTCTCTCGCGCCTCTCGGATGGCGATCTCAGCCGCCACATCGACAGCACGGCCGAGAACCCCTTTCCCGAAGCCTATGAGGCGCTGCGCGACAGCTACAACAGCGTCATCGACCGTATCGGCGACGTCATGGGCCGCGTGACCTCGATCGCGGAAGGGGTGCGTTCGGGCTCGCAGGCGATCACCCAGGCCAGCCGCGACCTGTCGGCGCGCACGGAATCGCAGGCGGCGACGCTCGAGGAATCGGCGGCCGCGCTGAACCAGCTCACCGTGAGCGTGCGCTCGACCGCCGAACGTGCCGCGGGCGCGGAAACCGCGAGCACGCAGAACCGGACCTTCGCCGAAACCGGCGCGGAGGTCGTCGGACAGGCCGTCGAGGCGATGCAGGGCATCGAGAAGAGCTCGGAACAGATCACGCGGATCATCGGCGTCATCGACGACATCGCCTTCCAGACCAACCTCCTCGCGCTCAACGCGGGCGTCGAGGCCGCACGCGCCGGGGAGGCGGGTCGCGGGTTCGCGGTCGTCGCCTCCGAAGTGCGCCTGCTGGCGCAGCGCGCCTCGGATTCCGCGCGCGAGATCAAGGCGCTCATCTCCGAGAGCGCGGCGCAGGTCGAAGCCGGTTCCGACCTCGTCAACCGGGCCGGAAACAGCCTCGCGGACATCCTGCAGTGCGCGCAGCAAGCCTCCGGGCTCGTGGCCGAGATCGCGTCCGCCGCCTCCGAACAGGCCAGCGGCCTCAAGGAGATCAACACCGGCGTCAACCAGCTCGACCACGCGACGCAGCAGAACCGCGCCGTGGCGGAGGAGACGACCGCCTCTGCCGCCGACCTCCTCGCGCAGTCCGACGCGCTGCTCGCCGCCCTGTCGGAATTCCGGATCGGCGCCGTCCGGAAGGGCGAGGGCAGCGCTCCGGCGCGGCCGGCGGAGAAGACCGCCATTGTCGACGTGACGCCGCGTGTCGCCGACTGGAAGGGCCGCGCGGACGCCGCGGCCAGCGCGCCGCGGGCACAGAAACAGGCGGGCCAGTCCGCCGGAGGATCGTCCTGGCACGAGTTCTGACGGCGAACCAGGCGCCTGCGCCGGGTTTCGCCGGCGCAGGACGGACGAGCGATCGAGGCCGGTCGGCTGCGGAAACCACCGCCGGCCTCCACACCTCAGGCCCTTGCGCCACGGGGGTACCACCGAACGAACGGGCGTCAACGGGCTCGGCTTCCGGCGCATGCGCCTCCCCGGCCGGCGCATGCGAGGCCCGACGCGCATCAAGCGACGCGTCACCGGATTCGCGGCGATCACTCTGCGAATGACTCGCAGTTACATTGACTTTGCGAATGCTTCGCATTATCTCCCTGACGACGGCGGAATTCCGGATCCCGTGCGATCCGCCTCCCAGGGAGCATCAAGGTGCTGTTTCGCAAGACGATACTTCTGGCCGCCGCCTGCGCGGCCCTCATGTCCCTCCCCGCGCCGGTGGCGCTGGCGCAGGACAGGCTCGACGTGGTCGCCACGACGGGCATGATCGCGGATGCCGCGCGCGAAGTCGGCGGCGACCTCGTCGCGGTCCGCGCGCTGATGGGGCCGGGCGTCGATCCCCACGCCTACCGGCAGACCCGCAGCGACATCGTGGCCACGGCGGAGGCGGACCTCGTGCTGTGGCACGGCCTCTACCTCGAGGCCCAGATGGAGGAGTTCCTGCTCGACCTCGCAGGAACGAAGCCCGTGGTCGCCGTCGCCGAGGCGCTGCCCACGAACCTCCTCGTCGGCCACGACGACTACGAGGGCCGCCACGACCCGCATGTCTGGATGAACCCCAACCTCTGGTCGCTCGTGGTGCTCGAGATCCGCGATGCCCTGACCGAGGTGCATCCCGAGGGCGCAGAGACCTTCCGCGCCAACGCCGAGGCGCATCTCGAGGAACTGTCCGCGCTGGCCGAATACACCGCGCGCGTGCTCTCGACGGTTCCCGCCGAAAGCCGCGTCCTGCTGTCGGCGCATGACGCCTTCAACTACTTCGGTTCGGCCTACGGCTTCGAGGTCGCCGGCATCCAGGGCATCTCGACCGAGAGCGAGGCGGGCCTGCAGCGCATCGCGGAACTCGTCGACATGCTGGTCGCCCGCGACATCCGCGCCGTGTTCGTCGAGAGCTCGGTCTCCGACCGCAACATCCGCGCGCTCATCGAGGGCGCCGCCGCGCAGGGCCACGAGGTCGTCATCGGCGGCGAGCTCTTCTCCGACGCGATGGGCGAAGAGGGCACCTACGAGGGCACCTATGTCGGCATGATCGACCACAACGCGACCACGATCGCGGCCGCGCTCGGGGGCGAGGTTCCCGACCGCGGGATGCAGGGGCTGCTGAACTGATGGCGGGCGGGCCACACGACACTCCGGTCGTTGCGGCCCGCATCGGCCGCGGACCCGGCGCGGCGCCGCCCGAGGCGCCGCTCGCGGTCCGCGGCCTCACCGTCTCCTACGCGGAGAAACCGGCAGTCTTCTCGGTCGACGCGACCTTCCCCGAGGCCACGATGACCGCGATCATCGGGCCGAACGGCGCGGGCAAGTCGACCATGCTCAAGGCCTGCCTCGACATCGTGCCGCGGGTCTCGGGCGAGGTGCGCGTCTTCGGCCGACCGCTCGCCGAGGCGCGCGCCCGGATCGCCTACGTCCCGCAGCGCGCCAGCGTCGACTGGGACTTTCCGACGAGCGCGCTCGACGTCGTGAAGATGGGCCTCTACCGCAAGGCGGGCCTCTTCGGCCGGCTGACGGGCCGCGCCGAGGCGCTGGCCCGCGACTGCCTCGACCGCGTCGGCATGGCCGACTTCGCGACGCGGCAGATCGGGCAGCTCTCGGGCGGGCAGCAGCAGCGCGTCTTCCTCGCCCGCGCGCTGGCGCAGGAGGCGGACCTCTACCTCCTCGACGAACCCTTCGCGGGCGTCGACGCCGCGACCGAGCGCGCCATCGTCGAGGTGCTGAAGGACCTCAAGGCGGGCGGGCGCACGGTGGTCGCGGTGCACCACGACCTCGCGACCGTCGCGGCCTATTTCGACCGGGTCTTCCTGATGAACGTCCGGCCCATCGCCGAAGGGCCGGTGGCCGAGGCCTTCACGCCCGAGACCCTGTCCGGCGCCTATGGCGGGCGGCTGCAGGCGACGCATGTGGACGAGCTCGTCCTGACCGGGGCGGGGCGGTGAGCGCGCTTCTCGACGCGCTGCTCCTCCAGGCGGGCTACAACGCGGCGCTGGTGACGGTGGGCGCGGCGCTGCTGGGCGCGGCGGCGGGCTCGACCGGCACCTTCCTCTACCTGCGCAAGCGCGCGCTCGTCTCGGACGCCATCGCGCACGCGACGCTGCCGGGCGTGGGCCTCGCCTTCATCGTCATGGTGGCGCTCGGCGGCGACGGGCGGAACCTGCCGGGGCTTCTGATCGGCTCGGCCGTGACGGCGGGGGTCGGCCTCCTCCTCGTGCAGTGGATGGTGCAGCGCACGCGGCTGGCCGAGGATGCGGCCATCGGCGCGGTGCTGGGCGTCTTCTTCGGCATCGGCATCGTGCTTCTGACGGTGATCCAGGCGATGAGCGCCGGGCGGCAGGCGGGGCTCGAGGATTTCCTCCTCGGCTCGACCGCCGGGATGCTGCGGCAGGACGCTCTGACGATCGCGGCGGGCGGCCTTCTCGCCGTGGTCGCGACATGGCTGATGCGGCGGCCGATGATCCTCGTGGCCTTCGACGCGGAGTATGCGGCCGCCGTCGGCTACGACGTCCGGCGCATCGACCTGATGATGATGGGGGCGGTTCTCGCCGTCACGGTCATCGGGCTCAAGATCGTCGGCCTCGTGCTGATCGTGGCGCTTCTCGTGATCCCGCCCGTCG
>NZ_JBQLZP010000265.1:0-4101 GCF_052168335.1 Roseicyclus sp.
ACCTGCTCCTCGACTGCTGCCGCGGCCGTCCGGAGCTGTGCCTTCCCGTCCCCACCCCCGCCTCCGAAGGAGCCCCCGCCATGTCGGATCGCACCTACAAGGTCCTGTTCATCTGCACCGGCAATTCCGCCCGCTCGATCTTCGCCGAGTCGATCCTCCGCAAGGAGGGGGGCGACAGGTTCGAGGCCCATTCCGCCGGGACGCGCCCGCGCTCCGAGCTCAACCCCTTCGCGCTCGAGGTTCTGCGGCAGAAGGGCCACGACGTCTCCGTCCTGCGCGCCAAGAACGTGGCGGAGTTCCAGGGCGAGGGTGCGCCGCGCTTCGACTTCGTCTTCACCGTCTGCAACCAGGCCGCGAACGAGGAATGCCCGCCCTGGATCGGTCAGCCGGTAAGCGCCCACTGGGGGATGCCGGACCCGGTGAAGGCCGAAGGCACCGACGCCGAGAAGGCGCTGGCCTTCCAGCAGGCCTATGGCGCGCTCCGCAACCGCATCCTCGCCTTCACGGCGCTGCCCCTCGACGCGCTGGACCGCATCTCGCTCCAGTCCGCCGTCGACGACATCGGCCGCATGTCCGCCGGAGAGCCCGCATGACCGTCTACGCGCTGAACGGTCTCGGCCGGATCGGGAAGCTCGCGCTCCGCCCGCTGCTGGAGCGGGGGGCCGAGATCGCCTGGATCAACGACGGCGTCGGCGACCCGGCGATGCACGCGCATCTGCTGGAGTTCGACACCGTCCACGGGCGGTGGGACGCCGCCTTCGAAAGCGACGCGGAGAGCGTCACGATCGACGGGCGCAGGCTGCCCTTCGTCGGCACGAAGGACCTGGGCCAACTCCCGCTCGACGGGGTGGACGTGGTCATCGACTGCACCGGCGCCTTCAAGACCGAGGGCAAGCTCGCCCCCTATTTCGACGCGGGCGTGCGCAAGGTGGTGGTCTCGGCGCCGGTCAAGGACGGGCCGACCGCCAACATCGTCTATGGCGTCAACCACGATATCTACGATCCCGCTGCGCACCGGATCGTCACGGCGGCCTCCTGCACGACGAACTGTCTTGCGCCCGTGGTGAAGGTCCTGCACGAGGCCATCGGCATCCGCCACGGCTCGATCACCACGATCCACGACGTGACGAACACGCAGACCATCGTGGACCGGCCCGCCAAGGACCTGCGGCGCGCGCGGTCGGCGCTGAACTCGCTGATCCCCACGACGACGGGCAGCGCCACGGCGATCACGCTGATCTACCCCGAGCTCGAGGGCCGGCTGAACGGCCATGCGGTGCGCGTGCCGCTCCTGAACGCCTCGATCACCGACTGCGTCTTCGAGATGACGCGCACGACGGACGTGGAGGAGGTGAACGCCCTCTTCCGCGCGGCGGCGGAGGGGCCGCTCCGGGGCATCCTCGGCTACGAGGAGCGGCCGCTCGTCTCGGCGGACTACACGAACGACACGCGCTCCTCCATCGTCGACGCGCCCTCCACCATGGTCGTCAACGGCACGCAGGTGAAGGTCTACGCCTGGTACGACAACGAGATGGGCTATGCCCACCGCCTCGTCGACGTCGCGCTGATGGTCGGGGCCTCGCTGTGAGCCGACCCGAGGGCCTCTCGGCATACATCGCCGTCACCGCCTCCTACTGGGCGTTCATGCTGACGGACGGGGCGCTCAGGATGCTGGTGCTCCTCCACTTCCACACGCTCGGCTTCACGCCGGTGCAGCTCGCGTATCTCTTCGTGCTCTACGAGATCGCGGGGATGGTGACGAACCTGTCCGCCGGATGGATCGCCGCGCGCTTCGGGCTGACCTCGACGCTCTACGCGGGGCTCGGGCTTCAGGTCCTGGCGCTGCTGGCGCTGACGCAGCTCGATCCGGCCTGGGCCATCGGCGCGTCGGTCGCCTTCGTCATGGTGGTGCAGGGGGCGTCGGGCGTGGCCAAGGATCTGGCCAAGATGTCCTCCAAGTCCGCCGTGAAGATCCTCGCGCCGACCGAGAAGGGCGGGCTCTTCCGCTGGGTCGCGATCCTGACGGGATCGAAGAACGCGGTGAAGGGGCTCGGCTTCCTCCTCGGGGCCGCGCTGCTCGCCACGGTCGGCTTCGTCTGGGCCGTGCTCGCGATGGCGGCGGTGCTCGCGCTGATCCTGTTCGCCGTGCTCCTCGCCATGCCGCCGGGCCTGCCCGGGGGCCGCAAGGGCGCGAAGTTCTCCGAGGTCTTCTCGAAGTCGGCCAACGTCAACTGGCTGAGCGCGGCGCGCGTCTTCCTCTTCGGGGCGCGGGACGTCTGGTTCGTCGTCGGCATCCCGATCTACTTCTATGCCGTGCTCTCGGACGGAACGGTCGCGGGCAACCGCGCGGCCTTCTTCATGATCGGCAGCTTCATGGCGCTCTGGATCATCCTCTACGGCGCGGTGCAGGCCTCGGCCCCGAGGCTCCTGCGCGCCGCCACCACGCCCGAGCGCGACCTCGTCGGCCGCGCGCGCGGCTGGGCCTGGGCGCTCGCGGCCATCCCGGCCGCGCTGACCGCCGCCGCGCTCGCCTCCTCCGGGCCGGAGCCCTGGCTGACCGCGACGCTGGTGGCGGGCCTCCTCGTCTTCGGGGGCGTCTTCGCGGTGAACTCCGCGCTGCACTCCTACCTCATCCTCGCCTTCACCAGGGCCGAGCGGGTGACGATGGACGTGGGCTTCTACTACATGGCGAACGCGGGCGGCCGGCTCGCCGGGACGGTCCTGTCGGGGCTGACCTACCAGTGGGGCGGGCTGCCGCTCATGCTCGGCACGGCCACGGTGATGGTCGCGCTCTCCGCGCTCGCCGCCGGCCGCCTCAGGGCGGAGCACCCGGAGGCCACCCCGGCATGAGCGTCTTCGAGCGTTACCTGACGGTCTGGGTCGCGCTCGCCATGCTGGCGGGCATCGGCATCGGTGCGGCGGCGCCCGGCCTGGTCGAGGCCATCGCCGCGGCCGAGGTCGCCCGCGTCAACCTCGTCGTCGCGGTCCTGATCTGGGCGATGGTCTACCCGATGATGGTGGGCGTCGATCCCCGCAGCCTGCGCGACGTGGCCCGCCAGCCGAAGGGTCTCGCCATCACGCTGGCCGTCAACTGGCTGATCAAGCCCTTCACCATGGCGGCGCTCGGCGTCCTGTTCTTCGAGGTCGTCTTCGCGGACCTCATCGCGCCCGAGGACGCGCAGCAGTACATCGCGGGGCTGATCCTGCTCGGCGCGGCGCCCTGCACGGCGATGGTCTTCGTCTGGTCGCAGCTCACGCGCGGGGACGAGGGCTACACGCTCCTCCAGGTCTCGGTGAACGACGTCGTGATGGTCTTCGCCTTCGCGCCGATCGTCGCCTTCCTCCTCGGCGTCACGGACATCGTCGTGCCGTGGGAGACGCTGATCCTGTCCGTCGTGCTCTTCGTCGCGCTGCCGCTTGCCGCCGGCCTCTGGACACGGGCACGACTTGGCACCGAGGCGCGCATCGCAGCGTTCCGCGACCGGGTGAAGCCCTGGGGCGTCGTCGGCCTGATCGCGACGGTGGCGATCCTCTTCGGCCTCCAGGGACAGGTGATCCTCGACCGTCCGCTCGTCATCGCGCTGATCGCGGTGCCGATCCTGATCCAGTCCTACGGCATCTTCGCGCTGGCCTATGCCGCGGCCTTCGCGCTCCGCGTGCCGCACCGGATCGCGGCGCCCTGCGCGCTGATCGGGACATCGAACTTCTTCGAGCTCGCCGTCGCCGTCGCCATCAGCCTCTTCGGTTTGAACTCGGGCGCCGCGCTCGCGACCGTCGTGGGCGTCCTTGTCGAGGTGCCGGTAATGCTGTCGCTCGTGGCCTTCGCCAACCGCACGCGCGCCCGCTTCGCCTGAAAGGGCCCGCTTCGGGTGCGCGGGGCATGGCCTACCGCGCGCGTTGCGGAAACCGGATCTCCTGCACGTCGGCGAGGAAGAAGGGGAAATACGCCTCGGTTCCGAACATGTTGCCGGCCTCGACGCGGAAGGGCAGGCGAAAGCCCTGCACCTCGCGGAAATCCGAGAGGATCCCGCCGAAGGGCTGAAGCCGATGCACGCCCTCGGGGTTCGCGTTGCTCCAGCGCTGGAATGTCACCGTCACGGG
>NZ_JBQLZP010000266.1:0-9907 GCF_052168335.1 Roseicyclus sp.
GCCGGCTCGCCACCGAGACGGTCGACGTGACCCTGCCGGTGCAGGAGAGCGCGCTCGCCCTTGGGCGGATTCATCCCGTGAGCCAGGTGATGGACGAGCTGACGGCGATCTTCGCCGACATGGGCTTCGCGGTCGCCGAAGGTCCTCACATCGAGGACGACTTCCACAACTTCACCGCGCTCAACATCCCGGCCGACCACCCGGCGCGGGCGGAGATGGACACGTTCTACATGCACCGCGCGCCGGGGGATAACCGCCCGCCGCACGTGTTGCGCACGCACACCAGCCCCGTGCAGATCCGCCACATGGAGGCCTACGGGGCGCCGTGCCGCGTGATCGCGCCCGGCCGCGTCTACCGCGCCGACTACGACCAGACGCACACGCCGATGTTCCACCAGGTCGAGGGGCTGGCCATCGACCGCGACATCTCCATGGCGAACCTCAAGTGGACGCTGGAGGAGTTCTTCTCGGCCTATTTCGGCACGAAGGTCCGCACCCGCTTCCGCGCCTCGCACTTCCCCTTCACCGAGCCCTCGGCCGAGGTCGACATCCAGTGCTCTTGGGAGGGCGGCACCGTGAAGGTGGGCGAGGGGAACGACTGGCTCGAGGTGCTGGGCTCCGGCATGGTGCACCCCAAGGTGCTGGAAGCGGGCAGGATCGACCCCGCCGAGTGGCAGGGCTTCGCCTTCGGCATGGGCATCGACCGGATCGCCATGCTGAAATACGGCATCCCCGACCTGCGCGCGTTCTTCGATTCAGATTTGCGGTGGCTGCGCCACTACGGCTTCAGCGCGCTGGAGGTGCCGACGGTTCACGCGGGGATGTGAGGGGATAATCTCAAAGCGAAGAGTAGGGCGGGACTTGTCCCGCCGCGCGGGGCCTCGCACCGCCGCACCGGCCCCCGCACCGTCATGGCGGGACAAGCCCCGCCCTACGGCGCCGCACCGTCCTCCGCAATGGCGGGACACGTCCCGCCCTACGGCGCCGCACCGGCCCCCGCACCGTCATGGCGGGACAAGTCCCGCCCTACGGCGCCGCACTGGCTCCCGCCCTGCGGGCACTTGACCGCGACCCCCGGACGCCCACCCTTGCGGGACGAACCCCGAGGCCCCGCCCATGTCCCACCCGCTCTCGCTCGACCGCCTGGTCCGCCTCATGGACCGCCTCGCCATGCCGGAGACGCGGGATCTCACGCTGTCGCCCGTCTGCCTCCGGATCGAGGGGGAGGTCGGCAGCGCCGGCATGACGGAGGAGGAGGCGCGGGCGATCATGGCCGAGATCGACGCGAAGTCCTCGGCGCTGCTGGCCGTCCTCGCCATCATCCTCGCCACCTCGGCCTTCATCTTCGCGCTCGATCGGACCTGGGCGACGCTCGGCCTCATGTTCGGGCAGATCGTCACGATCTCGGTCTCGATCCTGTTCCTCCTGCGTTGCCTGATCTACGAGCCGGTGCCGCGCCTCCGGCGGGCGTTCCTGCTGGACGAGGCGCCGGGGGCGCATCACCTCCAGGTCGAGGCGATCAAGCAGGTGCTCTACTTCAACCGGGTCATCCTGCTCACCATCCTGACCTGCGCGCTCTTCTTCGCCATGTCGGTGATCGTGGGTGTCGCCGCGATGACCGCACCCGACACCTGAGACGAGCCGGCGGGCTTCCCTTCCCGGGGACCTTGCGCTAATCGCCTCACGGTCACGAAGGAGCCCCGCGCGATGAAGTTCACCCTGTCCTGGCTGAAGGATCACCTCGAGACGGAGGCGTCGGTCGAGGAGATCGTGGAGACGCTGACCGACCTCGGCCTCGAGGTCGAGGAGGTGGAGGACCGCGGCGCGCGGCTGAGGGACTTCGTGATCGGACGCGTCGTGAAGGCCGAGCAGCATCCCGACGCCGACCGCCTGCGGGTCTGCCAGGTCGTGACGGACGAGGGCGTGAAGCAGATCATCTGCGGCGCCCCGAACGCGCGCGAGGGGATAACGGTCGTCGTGGCCAAGCCCGGCGTCTACGTGCCCGGAATCGACACGACCATCGGCGTGGGCAAGATCCGGGGCATCGAGAGCTACGGCATGATGGCCTCCGAGCGGGAGCTGGAGCTCAGCGACGAGCATACCGGCATCATCGAGCTGCCCTCGGGCGAGGTCGGGCAGCGCTTCACCGACTGGCTGGCGCAGCACGAGCCGTCGAAGGTGGACCCGGTCATCGAGATCGCGATCACGCCGAACCGGCAGGACGCGCTCGGCGTTCACGGCATCGCGCGCGACCTGGCGGCGCGGGGGCTCGGCAAGCTCCGGACGCGGGCCGTCGAGCCGGTGCCGGGCGCCTTCCCCTGCCCCGTCGCCGTGACCATCGACGCCGACGCGCTGGACGTCGCGCCGCATTTCGCGGGGCGGCTGATCCGCGGCGTGCGGAACGGGCCGAGCCCCGCATGGCTCCAGGACCGGCTTCGCGCCATCGGGCTGCGGCCCATCTCGGCGCTCGTCGACATCACCAACTTCTTCACCTACGACATGAACCGCCCTCTCCACGTCTTCGACGCGGACAAGGTGCACGGGACGGTGCGGGTGCATCGCGCCAAGGGCGGCGAGACCCTTCTGGCGCTCGACGAGCGGACCTACACCTTCGCGCCCGGCCAGACGCTGATCTCCGACGACAGGGGCGTCGAGAGCATCGCGGGCATCATGGGGGGCGAGGCCTCCGGCGTGACGGAAGAGACGGTGAACGTCTTTCTCGAGAGCGCGTGGTGGGACCCGGTCCACACCGCCTACACGGGCCGCGACCTGAAGATCAATTCCGACGCGCGCTACCGCTTCGAACGGGGCGTCGACCCCGACTACACGCTGCCGGGGCTGGAGGAAGCCACGCGCATGGTGCTGGAGATCTGCGGCGGCGAGGCCTCCGAGGTCGTGGAGGCCGGCGCGCCGGTGAAGACGGCTCGGAGCTATCCGCTCGACACCAGGCGGGTCGTCAGCCTCGTCGGCATGGAGATCCCCAAGGCGGAGCAGGTGCGCATCCTGACCGCGCTCGGCTTCTCGGCCACGGGGACGGGCGACGTGCTCGAGGTCTGGGTGCCGTCCTGGCGGCGGGACGTGCAGGGCGAGCCCGATCTTGTAGAAGAAGTGGCGCGGATCGCGTCGCTTACGAGGCTCGAGCCGAAGCCGATGCGCCGGCCGCGCGCGGGCGTGCCCGCGCCGGTCCTGACGCCCATGCAGATGCGCGAGCGCGCGGGGCGCCGGACGCTGGCCGCGCTCGGCTACAACGAGTGCGTGACCTACAGCTTCATCGACCAGGTGGCCGCCGCGCTCTTCGGCGGTGGCGGCGACGGCACGCGCCTCGAGAATCCGATCTCGTCGGAGATGAGCCACATGCGGCCGCATCTGCTGCCCGGGCTGCTGCAGGCGGCGGCGCGGAACCAGGCGCGCGGCATGTCGGACCTCGCGCTCTTCGAGGTGGGTCACGCCTTCCACGGCGGCGAGCCGACGGAGCAGCATCTCCAGGCCGTGGGCGTCCTCATCGGCCAGTCGGGCCCGCGCGATCCGCACGGGGCGCGCCGCCCGGTCGACGTCTTCGACGTGAAGGCGGATGCCGAGGCGGTGCTTGCGGCCATGGGCGCACCTGGCAAGGCGCAGATCCTGCGCGGCGGGCCAGACTGGTGGCACCCCGGCCGGCACGGGATGATCTGCCTAGGGCCCAAGAAGGTGCTCGGCGTCTTCGGCGAGCTGCATCCGCGCATCCTGAAGGCGATGGACGTGAAGGGGCCGGCCATGGCCTTCACGCTCTTCCCCGCCGAGATCCCGATGCCCAAGGACACGGGCGCCAGCCGCGGGGCGGTGACGCTGCCCGAGTTCCAGGCGGTCGACCGCGACTTCGCCTTCGTGGTGGATGCGGGCGTCGAGGCCGGCGCGCTGGTGAATGCGGCGCAGGGCGCGGACAAGGCGCTGATCGCCTCGGTCGCCGTCTTCGACGAGTTCGTGGGCGGGTCGCTCGGCAAGGGGCGCAAGTCCATCGCGCTGACCGTGCGGCTCCAGCCCACCGACCGGACCCTGACCGAGGAGGAGATCGACGCCGTCGCGGCGAAGATCGTCGAGAAGGTCTCCAAGGCCACGGGCGGCACGCTTCGCGGCTGAGCCGATTGTTCGTACGAACAATCGCAGGTGTGGATTTTCGTACGAAAATCCGATTCGGTCGGGCATGATGGCGGCATGTTCGAGACGCGAGAGACCGCTGGCCGGGCCCTTGCCGACGCCGTGACCGAGGCCGCGCCGGAGGATCCGGTGATCCTCGCCCTGCCGCGGGGCGGCGTTCCGCTCGGCAGGATCGTCGCCGACCGGCTCGGCGCGCCGCTCGACCTCGTCTTCGTGCGCAAGATCGGGCTGCCCCGCCACCGGGAGCTGGCCGCGGGCGCGCTGGTGGACGGCGCGGCGCCGCAGATCGTCTGGAACCCCGAGGTGCTGCAGGGCGCGGGCCTGACCGAGGCGGACTTCGCCGAGGAGATCGACCGCCTTCTGGCCGAGATCGCCGGGCGGCGCGACCGCTACATGGCGGGGCGGGAGCCGGTGCCGGTCGCGGGACGGACGGCGATCCTCGTCGACGACGGCATCGCCACCGGCGCCACGATCCGCGTCGCCGTCCGGGCGATGCGCAAGGCGGGTGCGCGCGCCGTCTGGATCGCCGTTCCCGTCGGGCCGTCGGAAATGATCCCGCTCCTCCGCAGGGAGGCCGACCGCGTGATCTGCCTCGAGACACCGAGGCCCTTCCACGCCGTCGGCGTCCATTACCTCGACTTCGGCGAGGTCACGGACGACGACGTGGTGCGCCTCCTGTCTTCGTAGGCGCGGGTTGCCCCCGGCGTCCCGGGCGTTACGCTTCACCCCCTGACGAAACGGGAAGGGACGCATGACATGACGCTGAAGGTCTATCTCTCGGGCGAGATCCACACCGACTGGCGCGAGCGGATCACGCAAGGGGCGCAGGGGCTCGACGTGGCCTTCTCCGGCCCCGTGACCGACCACGAGGCGAGCGACGATTGCGGCGTGGCGATCCTCGGCGCCGAGGACGACAAGTTCTGGCACGACCACAAGGGCGCGAAGCTGAACGCGATCCGCACGCGCCACGGGATCGAGACGGCGGACATCGTCGTCGTCCGCTTCGGCGAGAAGTACAGGCAGTGGAACGCGGCCTTCGACGCGGGCTATGCGGCCGCGCTGGGCAAGCCGCTGATCGTGCTGTCGATGCCCGAGCACAGCCATGCCCTGAAGGAGGTTCACGCCGCCGCCCTCGCCGTGGCGGAGGAGCCGTCGCAGGTGGTGGACATCCTGCGCTACACGCTGACGGGGCGCCTGCCCGGCTGACGTGGCGTTCGCGCTGGCGGGGGGGCCGCCGGCACGCCATGCTGCCCTCATGGAAGCGGATTACGTCATCGTCGGCGGCGGCAGCGCGGGCAGCGTGCTGGCCGCGCGCCTCTCGGAGGATCCCGGCACGACCGTCTGCCTGATCGAGGCGGGCGGCGAGGGCCGCGGCCTCCTAATCCGGGCGCCGGCGCTGGTGGCCGCGATGGTCTCGGGGCGGCCGAGGATCAACAACTGGGCGTTCCGCACGGTGCCGCAGCCGGGCCTCGGCGGGCGGCGCGGGTTCCAGCCGCGGGGAAAGGCGCTCGGCGGCTGTTCGGCGATCAACGCGATGCTCTACGTGCGCGGCCAGCCCGCCGACTACGACGCCTGGGCGGACATGGGCTGCGACGGCTGGAACTGGGAGAGCGTCCGGCCGCATTTCCTTGGTGCCGAGGATTTCGATGGCGGCGCGGGCGAGCATCACGGGGCGGGCGGGCCGCTGCAGGTGCGTGCGCAATCGCGGCCCTCGGCGATCGCGCACGCCTTCCTCGAGGCCTGCGATACGCTCCAGATCCCGCGCTGCCCCGACTTCAACGCGGGCGGACCGGAGGGCGCCGGTCTCTACCACGTCACGCAGTTCCATTCGGGGCCACGCGCGGGCGAGCGCTGTTCCGCCGCCGCGGCCTTCCTCCATCCGGTCATGGGCCGCCCGAACCTGACGGTCCTGACCCGCGCCGAGGCCGAGCGGATCGAGATCCGGGATGGCCGCGCCGTCGCCGTCCACCTGCGACAGCGCGGCCGCCGCCTGCGCATCGCCGCGCGGCGGGAGGTGATCCTGTCGGCCGGCGCCTTCGGGTCGCCCAAGCTCCTCCTCCTCTCGGGCATCGGGCCGGAGGCGGAGTTGCGCGCCCACGGCATCGCGCCAGTGCAGGTGCTGGAGGGGGTGGGGCGGAACCTCCAGGACCACCTCGACTACATCATCTCCTACAGGTCGGACCGGACGGACGTGGTGGGGCTGAACCCGGCGGGCCTCCTGCGGCTGGCGCGGGCGGGGCTCGAGTGGCGGCGGACGGGCGCGGGCCTCTTCGCCTCGCCGCTGGCCGAAGGCGGGGCCTTCCTGCGCTCGGCCCCGGAAGTGGCGGTGCCGGACCTCCAGGTGCATTTCGTCATCGGGATCGTCGACGATCACCTGCGCAAGCTGCGCCTCGCCGACGGGTTCTCGGCCCATGTCTGCGCGCTCTACCCGGCCTCGCGCGGGTCGGTGGGCCTCGCCTCGGCCGACCCGCGTGCCGCGCCGCGCATCGATCCGGCCTTCCTCTCGGACCCGGAGGATCTGCGCGTCCTGATGGCGGGCGCCCGCAGGCTCGAGGCGATCATGGAGGCGCCGCCTCTCGCACCCTGGCGGGCGCGCAGGCTCTATCCCCATGACGGGAGCGACGCGGCCCTCGAGGCCGACATCCGCGCACGGGCCGACACGATCTATCACCCCGTCGGCACCTGCCGGATGGGGCGGGACGAGATGGCGGTGGTCGACCCCGAGCTGCGGGTGCGGGGCGTCGAGGGGCTTCGCGTCGTGGATGCCTCGATCATGCCGCGCATCGTCGGCGGGAACACCAATGCGCCGACGATGATGATCGCGGAGAAGGCGGCGCATGCGATCCGGGCGGCGGCGCGACACCGCCCGCCGAAGGACGGCGGCAGGCGCATAAGTCCTTGATCGCCCCGCCGCTCTCGGCTTCTCATGCGCGCGCATGTAGCCTCGTGTCGAGGCGCCGACTTAGGGGGTGGACCAGTCGATGCTGAAAGAATTCAGGGACTTCATCGCGCGCGGCAATGTCATGGACATGGCCGTGGGCATCATCGTGGGCGCGGCCTTCACGGCGATCGTCACGTCGCTCGTGGGCGACCTCATAAACCCGATCATCGCGATCTTCACGGGCGGGATCGATTTCTCCGGCTGGTTCTATTCGCTCGACGGGGAAAGCTATCCGTCGCTGGCCGCAGCGACGACCGCGGGCGCGCCGGTCTTCGCCATCGGCAACTTCGTCATGGCGCTGATCAACTTCCTCATCATCGCCTTCGTGGTCTTCATGCTGGTGCGCACCGTCAACCGCATCAAGACGATGTATGCCGAGCCCCCGAAGCCCGCCGCCGAGGAACCGGCCGGCCCCTCGGAGCTTGATATCCTGATCGAGATCCGGGACGCGCTGAAGAAGTCCTGAGAGGAGACGACATGGCCGCAAGCCCGCCCGTCTGCGAGTTCGGCTGGAAGGCGCCCGCCTTCCGGCTCCCCGCGACGGACGGGCGGCGCTACGGGCTCGACGACGTCATGGGACCGAACGGCGTCGTCATCGCCTTCATCTGCAACCACTGCCCCTATGTCCTGGCCGTCATCGACCGGATCGTGCGGGACGCGAACGACCTCGGGGGCCACGGGATCGGCTTCGCCGCGATCTGCTCGAACGACGCCGCCGCCTATCCCGCCGACAGCTTCGGCAAGATGGCGGACATGGCGCGGGAGAAGAACTTTCCCTTTCCCTATCTCCACGACGAGGACCAGTCCGTCGCGCGGGCCTGGGGCGCGGCCTGCACGCCCGATTTCTTCGGCCTGAACGCGGAGGGCGCGCTCCAGTATCGCGGCCGCCTCGACGCGTCGCGCAAGGACGTGGGGCGGGACGACGTGCGCCGCGACCTCTACGAGGCGATGGTGCAGGTGGCGCAGACGGGGAGGGGACCGGCCGAGCAGATCCCCTCCATGGGCTGTTCCATCAAGTGGAAGGCGGCCTAGCCCTTCACCACGACGGAGGGGGAGGTCACGTCTATGCCGAGCGCGCGGCCCACGGCGTAGTTCGTCAGCCGCCCCTCATGCGTGTTCAGCCCCGCGAGGAGGTGCGGATCGGCGCGGCACGCCTCGCGCCAGCCCCTGTCGGCGAGCGCGATCATGAACGGCATCGTCGCATTGCCGAGCGCGATGGTGGACGAGCGGGCCACGGCGCCCGGCATGTTCGCGACGCAGTAGTGCACCACGCCGTCCACCTCGTAAATCGGGTCCTCGTGGGTCGTGGCGCGCGAGGTCTCGAAACAGCCGCCCTGGTCGATGGCCACGTCGACGATGACCGCGCCGCGCTTCATGGTGGAGAGCTGCGCCTTCGTCACCAGCTTGGGCGCGGCCGCGCCCGGGATCAGCACGGCGCCGATGACGAGATCGGCGGCGGTGATGAGCCCGGCGGTCGCCTCGGCGCTGGCATAGCGGGTCTTGAAGGCGCCGCGATAGACGTCGTCGAGATAGCGCAGGCGCGGCAGCGAGCGGTCGAGCACGGTCACGTCCGCTCCCATCCCGGCGGCCACGCGCGCGGCCTGCGTGCCGACGACGCCGCCGCCGATCACCACCACTTCGGCCGGACCCACGCCGGGGACGCCGCCCAGAAGGACGCCGCGTCCGCCATTGGCCTTCTGGAGCGCCCAGGCCCCCACCTGCGGCGCGAGGCGCCCCGCGACCTCCGACATCGGCGCGAGAAGCGGCAGGCCGCCCATGGCGTCCGTCACCGTCTCATAGGCGATGGCGGTGACGCCGCTCTCCAGGAGGTCGCGCGTCTGCTCGGGGTCGGGCGCGAGATGGAGATAGGTGAACAGCACCTGGCCACGGCGGAGCATCCTGCGCTCGGCGGCCTGCGGCTCCTTCACCTTCACGATCATCTCGGCTTCGGCGAAGACCTGCGCGGCGGTCGCGGCGATGGTCGCACCCGCGCGGGTGTAGTCCGCGTCCTCGAATCCCGCGCCGAGGCCCGCGCCCGTCTCGACCAGCACCTCGTGGCCGTGGGCGACGGCCTCGCGCGCGGCGGCGGGCGTCAGGCCGACGCGGAACTCCTGCGGCTTGATCTCCTTCGGGCATCCGATCTTCATGGGGCTCTCCCTTGCCTCTCTCCGGCGCGGAGTCTGCCCGTTTTCCGCGTTGATTGCTTTGATCTTCCGGGCGACTTCATGTAGTCTGGCGGGAGATTTTCCCGCTACAGGGGCGCTGCGTGAGAGATTCTCCCGACCAAACCGGCCTCGACGACATGGACCGCGCCATCCTGCGCTGCCTCCAGCGGCACGGGCGCATGACCCACGCCGAGCTCAGCGACAAGGTCCATCTCTCGCCGTCGGCGTGTCACCGGCGGGTGCAGCGGATGGAGGCGGCGGGCGTGATCCGGGATTACGTGGCGCTGCTCGATCCCCGGTCGGTGGGGCGGATCGCGACGGTCTTCGTGGAGATCCGCCTGACCGGGCAGTCCGACGAGATCCTCGACGCCTTCGAGAAGGCGGTGGCGCGCGTGCCCGACGTGCTGGAATGCCACCTGATGGCCGGAAGCGCCGACTACCTCCTCAAGGTCGTCGCCCGCGACTCGGAGGATTTCGCGCAGATCCACCGCCGCCACCTCGCCCGCCTGCCGCATGTGGCGCAGATGCAGTCGAGCTTCGCGCTCAAGACCGTGTTCCGCACGACGGCCTTTCCGGTCTAGGTCAGCGCGCCGACGCCCACGAAGGTGACGAAGCCCGCGAGGATGCCCCAGATCGGGTTTCGCGTGGCATAGCCCACGCCGACCGA
>NZ_JBQLZP010000267.1:0-3095 GCF_052168335.1 Roseicyclus sp.
TACACCTTCACCGCGCACCTCCTGCCGGGCGTCCTGCGCGTCGAGGTGCCCTATACCTGGCAGCGCTTCTTCGGCACGGTCTACTCGGACGTGGGCATCCTCGGGCCGACCACCGCGGTCTCCTCGACCTACATCATCCTCTTCATCATCTTCGCGGCCTTCCTGCAGGCCTCGAAGGTCGGCGACTACTTCGTGAACTTCGCCTTCGCCGCGGCGGGGCGCGCGCGCGGCGGCCCGGCCAAGGTGGCGATCTTCGCCTCCGGCCTCATGGGCATGATCAACGGCACGAGCGCGGGCAACGTGGTCGCCACCGGCTCGCTCACCATCCCGCTGATGAAGAAGGTGGGCTATCACCGCAAGACCGCGGGCGCGATCGAGGCCGCGGCCTCGACGGGCGGGCAGATCATGCCGCCGATCATGGGCGCCGGCGCCTTCATCATGGCCGAGATCACCGGCATTCCCTACCAGGAGATCGCCATCGCCGCGATCGTGCCCGCGATCCTCTACTTCGCCTCGATCTACTTCATGGTCGACTTCGAGGCGGCCAAGCTCGGGATGCGCGGCATGCGCGAGGACGAGCTGCCGAAGTTCGCCAGGATGATCCGGCAGGTCTACCTCTTCATCCCGATCATCATCCTGATCGTGGCGCTCTTCCAGGGCTACTCGGTGATCCGGGCGGGCACGCTCGCCACCGTGGCGGCGGCCGTGGTGTCCTGGCTCACGCCCTACCGCATGGGTCTCCGCTCCATCGTCAAGGCCTTCGAGATCGCGGGCGTCATGTCGATCCAGATCATCGCGGTCTGCGCCTGCGCGGGGATCATCGTGGGCGTCATCTCGCTCACGGGCGTCGGCGCGCGCTTCTCGAACGTGCTGCTCGACCTCGCCGGCGTCAGCCAGCTTCTCGCGCTGTTCTTCGCCATGTGCATCGCGATCCTGCTCGGCATGGGCATGCCCACGACGGCGGCCTACGCGGTCGCGGCCTCGGTCGTGGCGCCGGGCCTCGTGCAGCTCGGCATCCCGACGCTGACGGCGCATTTCTTCGTCTTCTACTTCGCCGTCGTCTCGGCCATCACGCCGCCCGTGGCGCTGGCGAGCTACGCCGCCGCCGGCATCTCGGGCGCGAACCCGATGGAGACCTCGGTCGCCTCCTTCAAGATCGGGATCGCGGCCTTCATCGTGCCCTTCATGTTCTTCTACAACGGCGCGCTCCTGATGGACGGCACCTGGTTCGAGGTGATCCGCGCCGGGATCACCGCGACGCTCGGCGTGGCGCTCCTCTCGGCGGGGGTGCAGGGCTGGTTCATCGGCGGGCGCGCGGCCTGGTTCCTGCGCATCGCGCTGGTCTTCGCGGCGCTCCTCATGATCGAGGGCGGGCTGTGGACCGACCTCGCGGGCATCGCCATCGCGGCGGGGGTCTACGCGATCCAGAAGCTCTTCAACCCGCGCCCCGACGTGGCGATCCCGGTGCGCGGCGCCGACTGACGGAACGGGGGCGCGAAACGCCCGCGCGCCCCCTCCTTCATCTTTCTCCCAAATACGCATTCCGCCCTTTGCCAAGGGCGCGACGGCCTGCCAGAAGAGCGGCATGGAAACGCTCGCCCAGGCCCCGACCGATCCCGCCTTCGTGCAGGACCCCTACCCGTTCTACGCCCGCGCCCGCGCCGCCGGGCCGCTGGTCCTCTGGCAGGACTACGGGATGCCGATGGCCACGACCCACGCGGCGGTCAACGCGATCCTGCGCGACCGCCGCTTCGGGCGCGAACCCGTCAGCCCCCGCGACATCCCCGCCCATCTCGCGCCCTTCTACGCGGTCGAGGCGCACTCGATGCTCGAGCTCGAGCCGCCGCGCCACACCCGGCTCCGGGGGCTCGTCCTGCGCGCCTTCACGTCGCGCCGCATCAGGGCGATGGCGCCCGAGATCGAGGCGCTGGCCCACGACCTGGCCGAGGCCTTCCCCGAGGGGCCCTTCGACCTCCTCGACGCCTTCTGCCGGCCGATCCCCGTCATCGTGATCGCCCGCCTCCTCGGCGTGCCCGAGAGCATGGCGGACGAGCTCCTGCGCTGGTCGAACGCGATGGTCATGATGTACCAGGCGGGCCGCAGCCGCGCGCAGGAGGACGCCGCCGTCGCCGCCACCGAGGAGTTCGTCGCCTTCATGCGGGGCTACATCGACCGCCGCAGGGGCGATCCGCGCGACGACCTGATCTCGGCGCTCATCGCCGCCGAACAGGAAGGCGAACGCCTCACCACCGACGAGATGATCACGACCTGCATCCTGCTGCTGAACGCGGGCCACGAGGCCACCGTCCACACGCTCGGCAACGCGGTGAAGCTGGCGCTCGAGACCGGCGCGCGGCCGGCGCATCCCGAGCGCTTCGTCGAGGAGGTGCTGCGCCACGACCCGCCGCTTCACCTGTTCACCCGCTGGGCCTACGAGGAAGTGGAGCTCTTCGGGCACACCTTCCGGCGCGGCGACGAGGTGGGGCTCCTCCTCGCCTCGGCGGGCCGGGACGAGGCCGAGTACGCGGAGGCGGGCCTCTTCCGCCCGGACCGGAGCGACGGGCCCGCCAACCTCGCCTTCGGGGCGGGGCTGCACTTCTGCGTCGGTGCGCCGCTCGCGCGGCTGGAACTGCAGATCGCGCTGCCGATCCTCTTCGCGCGCTGGCCCGAGCTCCGGCTGGCGGAGGCGCCGCGCTATGCCGACATCTACCATTTCCACGGGCTCGGGGCGCTGAAGGTTTCGCGCTAGCCCGCGACCGCCTCGGCGATCCGCTCCGCGCAGTCGGCCACGGCCTTGCGCCCCGCCGCGATCGCGGCCTCCGCCTCGTGGAAGGACATGACCGACAGCGCGCGGAGGTCCACGTCGATCATCACGTCGGGCGGATCGGCGGCGAGGCGGGTGCGGCGGAGATACTCGGTCAGCATGTCGATGGCGGCGTTCACCACCTCGGTGCCCTGGGGCGGCGGCGGCCCCTCCTCCGCCTGCGGCACCCAGCCCTCGGGCAGGAAGGCCTCGAGCCGGGCGGCGATGGCGTCCCAGACGTCGCCGCCGCGCTCGGGCACCCAGATCCGGCCGGGCGGCTTGGCGTTGGGGT
>NZ_JBQLZP010000268.1:0-5185 GCF_052168335.1 Roseicyclus sp.
CGGGATGCGGCCTCGTCCATCCGCTCGTCGTCCAGTTCGCGGGCTGAGGCGGATCAGTTTCGGGCGAGGCGGGCGGCCGGGGCCGGGTAGGCGCAATCGGCCAGCGTGCTCCGGTTCAGCTCGGCGATGAAGGCGCCCTCGGCCTGCGAGAGCCGCGACTTCAGGCGGCATCCGGGGGTGAGGGTGCAGGCGTTCCCCGAGGGCAGGAAACATTCGACCAGCGCCTGACCGGCCTCGAGCCGCGCGACCACGTCGCCGAGCCGGATCTCCGCAGGGTCACGCGCGAGGACGGCGCCGCCCCCGCCGCCCCGCCGCGTCTCGAGGAGGCCCTCGCCCGACAGCGCCGACACCACCTTGGCGAGATGGTTGCGCGAGACGTCCAGCTCGGCCGCAAGCTCGCCGGTGGTGAAGGCGCGGCCCGGCTCGCCCGCGAGGCGCATCAGCACGCGGAGCCCGTAGTCGGTGAAGGAGGTGAGGCGCAAGGTCGCGTTCCCCGTAATGGTATTTGAAATGCGCATTGGGGCGCTGTAATCCGCATCTGAGATACCGGTTCAGAGCGCGCGCGTCGAGTCCCGACGGCGGCGCGCGGGCCGGACCGGAAGGGAACCCGACGATGACGGCAACGACGGCGCAGCGCATGCGGAACTGGGAGGGGCCGACCCTCCTCTCCTACGGGTTCCGCCCCTTCTTCCTCGGGGCGGCGCTCTGGGCGGCGGCGGCGATGGCGCTGTGGGTGCCGATGCTCGCGGGGCGGGTGGCACTGCCGACGGCGTTCGACCCGGTCGGCTGGCACGCGCACGAGTTCCTCTACGGCTACCTCGGCGCGGTGATCGCCGGGTTCCTCCTGACGGCGGTGCCGAACTGGACGGGGCGGCTGCCCATCGTGGGGTGGAGCCTCGGCGCGCTCTGCCTGCTCTGGCTGGCCGGGCGGCTCGCCGTGGGCGTCTCCGCGACGCTGCCGCCGCTCTACGTGGCGGCGGTCGATCTCGCCTTCCCGGTGGCGGTCGCGGTCGCCATCGGGCGGGAGATCGTCGCGGGGCGCAACTGGCGCAACCTCGTCGTCCTGGGAATGCTGGCCGTCTTCGCGCTGGGCAACGGGCTCTTCCACTGGGAGGCCGCGCAGGGCCTGCCCTCGGCGCAGGGGGCGGGACTGCGGGTCGGGCTTGCGGCGGGCATCATGATGATCGCCGTGATCGGCGGGCGCATCGTGCCCTCCTTCACGCGGAACTGGCTGGTCAAGCGGGGGGCGCGGCACCTTCCAGCCAGCCCGATGCAGCGGCTCGACAAGGCGGCGCTCGGCGTGCTGCTGGCCGCGCTGCTCCTCTGGGTCGCGCTGCCGTTTCACGCCGTCACCGGGGGCGCGCTGCTGCTGGCGGCAGGCCTCCACCTCGTCCGGCTCGCGCGCTGGCGCGGGCACGATACGCTCCCCGAGCCGCTCGTGGCGGTGCTGCACGCCGGATATGCCTTCGTGCCCTTGGGCGCGCTCGCGCTCGGGGCGGAGATCCTCGTGCCCGGCCTCCTCGGCGCGGCGGCGGCGCAGCACCTCTGGACGGGCGGCGCGATCGGGCTGATGACGCTCGCGGTGATGACGCGGGCGACGCTGGGACACACCGGCCAGCCGCTCCATGCGGGGCCGGGGACCGTGGCGATCTACGCCGCGCTCGTGCTCGCCGTCGCCGCGCGCGTCGCGGCGGGGCTCTGGCCCTGGCAGGCGCCGCTCCTCCAGTCTGTCTCGGGCGCCCTCTGGCTCGTCGCCTTCGGCGGCTTCGCCGCGCTCTACGGGCCGCTCCTCCTGCGGCTGCCGCCGGGCAAGCGGAGCTGAGCGCATGGGCTGGGGCGAATACGCGCTCGCCTTCGGAGCGTTCTTCCTGAGCCATTCGCTGCCGGTCCGACCGCCGCTCAGGCCGTGGCTCGTGGCGCGGCTCGGGCGGGCGGGCTTCGGCGTCGCCTATTCCGCGCTGTCGCTCGCCGTCCTCGCCTGGCTGATCGGCGCGGCGGGAAGGGCGCCCTACGTGCCGCTCTGGGACTGGGCGCCGTGGCAGAACCACGTGCCGCTCGCCGTGATGCTGCCGGTCTCGATCCTCCTCGCGTTGGCCGTCGCCCGGCCCAACCCGTTCTCCTTCGGCGGCGTCCGCAACGCCGCGTTCGACCCGGGGCGGCCGGGCGTCGTCGCGCTGACGCGGCATCCGCTCCTCCTGGCGCTGACGCTCTGGGCCGGGGCGCATGTGGTGCCGAACGGCGACCTCGCGCATGTCGTGCTTTTCGGGAGCTTCGCGGCCTTCGCGCTTCTCGGCGGACGTCTCCTGGACCGGCGCAGGCGGCGCGAGATGGGAGAGGCCTGGCACAGGCTCGACGCCGCGCGCCGCCGCTGGCCACGCCCCGAGAGCTGGCCCCGCGCGGCCATGCGCGTCGCCGCGGGGATCGCGCTCCATGCCGCGCTCCTGTGGCTGCACCCCCGGCTCTTCGGAGTGGCCCCGCTCGGCTGAAGCCCGTCAGGTCGTGTAGTCGTCGATCAGCCGGTTCGGCTTGGCGAAGCGCTCGAGATCGGCGCGGTCGGTGATGCGGATGCGCGTGCCGCTGACGGTGACGCCGTAGGGCTGGAGCCCCTTGAACGCGCGGCTGAGGTTCTCGGGCGTCATGCCGAGCACCGAGGCGACGCGCCGCTTCTCGTAGTCGAGGACGAAATCCTCGCCGCCGCCCGCGTTCTTCTGCTGCCGCAGGAGGTAGTTCGCCAGCCGCTCGAGCGAGGTGCGGAGCTTAAGATCCTTCTGCGCCTTGATGACCGAGCGGTAGCACTGCGCGAGTTCCGTCACGATCGCCCGCGCGAAGGCGCCGTCCGCGTCGAAGACCGCGCGCACGTCCTGGCTGGGGATGAGCGCGATGCGGCTCTTCTCCAGCGTCCGGGCCGACATGAGGTAGGGCGCGTCCCGGATCGTCGCGGCGAGGATGAAGGTCGAGATCGGCCGGACGGTCGCCATGCTCGTCTCCCGCCCGTTCCACTGCGAGAAGAGATCGACCGTTCCCGACAGGACGATGTGCAGGAAGTCGCTCGGATCGCCTTCGGTGATCAGCTCGATCTGCGGCGGGAAGTTCTGCACGTAGGCGCCGCGCATCAGCGCGGTGAAACTCTCGTCCGCCATGTCGTGGAACAGATGCAGGCTCCGGACATCGGGATAGTCCGATTCGGGCATTCCCTTGAGCAACGCGGGTCCCTCCCTTCGTCGGTCCGGTCTCCGGCGGTTCCCCCTCACGCTTGACAAAGATCAAGCGCGCGTTTGCCTTCCGCCGCGCCATTCCTTGATCGCACATCGCGCCGGTCCTGACAATCTTCGGCTAAGCATTTATTTCGGCAGGATTTTCCAGGTTCATGATCCAGATCAAGTCCGTGCCGTTCCCTCCTGCGCCCTAAGGGTTCGCAGAACGCGCTCGGCGCCTGCCCGGCAGGCCCAGACCGGAGGGACACGATGGAAATCATGCTGGCCTATGACCATTCGCGCAATGCGCGGATCGCGCTCGACGCGATCAGGGAGATGTTCGGCGCGCTCAGGCCGAACGTCACGCTCGTCTCGGTGATCGAGGATGTCGGCAGCGCCACCTCGGGCGCCGACGACCTCTTCCACGAGCAGTACGCGGTCCAGAAGGCGGGCGCCGAGGAGGCCGCCGCCACGCTGGCCGCGGACGGCTTCACCGCCCGCGTCGTGCTGGCCGAGGGCGATGCGCGCAAGATGCTCCTGCGCGCGACGGAGGAGCGCAAGCCCGACCTCCTCGTGATGGCGCGACACTCCTACCAGCCCGACAGCGGGCCGCTCGGCTTCATCACCCGCCGCATCGACGCGCTGGTCGAGGAATTCGACCACATGACCTTCGGCTCGGTCTCGGCCTTCCTCGCGCGACGCGTGAAGTGCCCGATCCTCATCATCCCCACGCACGTCTCCGCATCCGAGATGCAGGCGGCCGAGTAACCCCGAACAAGGAACGGACCCATGCAAGTCTCGGACCTCTTCCGGTTCAGGAATCGCGAAATCCGCGCACTCCACCTGACCTGGATCGCCTTCTTCATCACCTTCTACGTCTGGTTCAACATGGCGCCGCTGGCATCCTCGATGCTGGCCTCGGCCGACTGGCTGACCCGCGACGACATCCGCCTCTTCGCCATCGCGAACGTCGCGCTGACCATCCCCGCCCGCATCCTCGTGGGCATGGCGCTCGACAAGTGGGGGCCGCGGCGGGTGTTTTCCGTCCTGATGGTCACGATGGCCGTGCCCACGCTGTTCTTCGCCTTCGGCGACACGGCGATGCAGCTCTTCATCGCGCGCCTCGTGATGTCCTCGGTCGGCGCCTCCTTCGTCGTCGGCATCCACATGACCGCGCTCTGGTTCAAGCCGCGCGACATCGGCTTCGCCGAGGGATTCTACGCCGGCTGGGGCAACTTCGGCTCGGCGGCCGCCGCCATGACCATCCCGACCGTCGCGCTGGTGGTCTTCGGCGGCGACGACGGCTGGCGCTACGCGGTGGCGGTCTCGGGCGTCATCATGGCGCTCTACGGTGTCTTCTACTGGTTCGCCATCACCGACGGCCCGACGGCGGACACGCACCGCAAGCCCCGCAAGGCCGCCGCGCTCGAGGTCTCGAGCTATCGCGACCTGGGGCTCCTTGTGGTCTTCACCGTGCCGCTGGTGGGCATCCTCTCGATCCTCGTCTACCGCGTGCAGCTCATGGGCTACATCGACGCCTTCGTGGCCTCGATCTGCTACGCCGCCATCGTCGTCGTGGTCATCTACCAGGTCTGGCAGGTGCTGCGCGTGAACCTGCCCATCCTGCGCAAGGGCGTGCCGCAGGACGACCGTTACCCGTTCAGCTCGGTCGCGGCGCTCAACACGACCTACTTCGCCAACTTCGGCGCGGAGCTGGCCGTCGTCTCGATGCTGCCGATGTTCTTCCAGGAGACCTGGGGCCTGACGCCCGTGACGGCGGGCCTGATCGCCTCGGCCTTCGCCTTCGTGAACCTCGTGGCGCGTCCCATGGGCGGCCTCGTCTCGGACCGGATGGGCAACCGCCGCTTCGTGATGCTGGCCTACATGCTCGGCATCGCCATCGGCTTCGCGCTGATGGGCCTGCTCGACAGCTCGTGGCCGCTGATCATCGCCATCGCCATCACCATCGGCTGCTCCTTCTTCGTGCAGGG
>NZ_JBQLZP010000269.1:0-6899 GCF_052168335.1 Roseicyclus sp.
GCCGGTTTCGGTCTGCCACCAGGTGTCGACGATGGGACACCGCCCCTTGCCGACCACCTCGTTGTACCAGTTCCAGGCCTCGGGGTTGATCGGCTCGCCCACGGAACCCAGGAGCTTCAGGCTCGAGAGGTCGTACTTCGTGACGAAGTCGTTGCCCTGCCCCATGAGGAGGCGGATCGCGGTGGGCGCGGTGTAGAACTGCGTGACCGCGTGCTTCTCGCAGACCGCCCAGAAGCGCCCGGCATCGGGGTAGGTCGGCACGCCCTCGAACATCACCGTCGTCGCGCCGTTCGCGAGCGGCCCGTAGACGATGTAGGAATGCCCGGTGACCCAGCCCACGTCGGCGGTGCACCAGAAGACGTCCCCGTCCTTGTAGTCGAAAGTGACCTCGTGGGTCAGCGAGGCATAGACGAGGTAGCCGCCCGAGGTGTGGACGACGCCCTTGGGCCGCCCGGTCGAGCCGCTGGTGTAGAGGATGAAGAGCGGGTCCTCCGCCCCCATCTCCTCGGCCGGGCAGTCGGTGCCCACCGTCGAGGCGACGTCGTCGTACCAGACGTCGCGGTTCGCAACCCAGGCGACCTGCTGGCCCGTGCGCTTCACGACCAGGCACTTCACGTGGTCGTCGCAGTGCAGGAGCGCCTTGTTCACGTTGTCCTTGAGGTCCGTCACCCGCCCGCCGCGCGGCGCGCCGTCGGACGTCACCACGACCTTGGCCGCGCTGTCGTTCACCCGGTTGGCCAGTGCGTCGGGCGAGAAACCGGCGAAGACGACCGAGTGGATCGCGCCGATCCGCGCGCAGGCGAGCATGGCATAGGCCGCCTCGGGGATCATCGGCAGGTAGAGCACGACGCGATCGCCGCGCCCGACGCCGAGCGCCTTCAGCACGTTGGCGAAGCGGCCGACCTCGCGGTGAAGGTCGCGGTAGGTGATGTGCCGCGCCGGCTCGGCCGGATCGTCCGGCTCGAAGATGATCGCGGTCTGGTCGGCGCGCGTCGCGAGATGGCGGTCGATGCAGTTCGCCGCGACGTTCAGCGTGCCGTCATCGAACCAGCGCACATGCACGTCGTCATGGGCGAAGGAGGCGTCGCGCACCTTCGTGTAGGGCCGGATCCAGTCGAGCCGCCGACCCTGCTCGGCCCAGAAGGCCTCGGGGTCGCGGATCGAAGCGGCGTACATGCGGCGGTAGGCCTCTGCATCGACATGTGCGTCGGCGAGCAGGGCGGGCGAGGTCTGGCTGTCCTTCGGCAATTTGCATCCCCTCCAGAATGCGGCGGCCCTGTCGCTCTTGCGGGCCACACCGGGCCGCCGTCGGGGCCCTCCGGCCCCCGCATGATCCGCAATCCCCGCGCCACGTCCGGGCGATGCCCGATGTCCGGCGCGGCTGCCCCTCGAAGGGCACGACGATGACGGGTCAGCCTCCCCCAACCAGTGCGGACGACAGGTGCCTGGCGTGCTGTCGGATCGCGTCCCGTTCCCTTCGCGAATCCTGCTCGGCGTCGGCCGTCCTCTCTCCATGGCGGGACCGGCTGCAACTTCCCCGTGCCGATTCTGCCATGCCGGGGACCATCGCAGGTTTACGTTTTTGAAAGAACATGTCGCGCAGCGGGCCGATTCGATTATGTCGGGCATTTTCACGCCGCGTCGCAGAATCTGTCATGAAATTTACAATTCTGCGAAATCCAGTCGCAAAATCGGGGCGAAGCGTGCCGGACGGCGCCCGGTTCCGGTTTTCAGGCGCCCGGGGGCCGCCCCCGGAATCGCGCGCTCACTGAAGGAGGGTGAAGGTCTCTCCGAGCCAGGGCATCCGCTCGAGCCCGGGTTCGAGGAAGTGCGTCCCGATCAACTCCCGCGCGAGTGACGCGATCTGCTCCGGGATCGGGCCGGTCCAGTCGTCCGTCGCGTAGAGGGCGATGCGCCGCGCGATCGGTTCTCCGGGCAGGGGATGGGCGTCGATCCCGCCCGCGAAGCGCCCTGCGCGAAGCAGGCTGAGCGGCGTCGTGATCGTCCAGCCCGTGCCGGAGGCCACGAGCGCGCTGATCGACTGGTTGGAATCGATCTCGAAGCGCTGCGGCGGATTCAGGCCCGCGCGTGTCAGATAGCCCTCGATCTGCTGACCCATCACCTGGTCGAGATCGCGCCGCAGGAACGCGAGGTGCGACAGGCCTGCCAGTCCGTCCTCCACGCGCACGCCGCGCGGCACGGCGAGGATGTAGGGGTCGCGGACGAGCGGATGGGGCACGGTTCCGGGCGGATCGCTGGCCGGTGCCGCACAGATCGCGATGTCGAGGTTCCGGTCGGCGAGGCGTGCGGCCAGCGAATGGCTCGCCCCGGTCTGCAGGCGGAAGGCGCAATGGCTCATCGCCTCCGCCAGCCGCATGGCGAGCGTCGGCGTCACCTCGTTCTCGAAGTCCTCGATGACCCCGAGCGACAGCGCCGAGAGATCCGTGAGGTCGAGCGCGGTCAGGCTCCGGTGCCCCTCGCGCAGAAGCGCGAGCGCGCTCTCCGTGCGTTGGAGAAAGAGCCGCCCGGCCGGTGTCAGCGTCATGGGGCGGCGCGAGTGGTCCAGAAGCTCGACCCCGAGCGTCTGGCTGAGATTGCGGATCTGCTGCGAGACGGCGGGCGCGCTGAGCCCCAGTTCCGCGGCCGTCGCGGCGACCGAGCCGGTGCGTGCCAGCGATTCGAACACCTCGAGACCGCGAAGCGTCAGACCTTTCAGAAGCGCTGCGGGCATCCGTGGCGAGGCCTCTCCGAAAGAACGACGGCCCCGCCCCGCGGCGGGCCCGACTGGGACCGGGCCATGATGGCGGCGGCGGGCCGGGCGTCAATGCCGATCGGCCGGATGCCGCGTCAGCTCTCGATCACGAGTTCGGGGAAGCGGCGGGCGGTCATCCGGATGATCTCGGCGAGGCGTTCGAAGGCGGCGCCGGCACCCGAGTTCCGCCGCCAGACGAGCCCGATCGAGCGCGAGAAGCGGCGCCCCCGGAAGGGCCGCGTGACCACGTCGCCCACGGCGCGCGCGTCGATCTCGGAGCGGACGTAGAGCGCGGGCAGGAAGGTCATTCCCATCCCCATCGCCACCATCTGCCGGAGCGCGTCGAGCGAGGTCCCCTCGTAGTCGCGCGACATGTGCGCCCCGGTCTCGGCGCAGACGGCCGAGATCTGGTCGTGCAGCGCATAGGCGGGCGAGAGCGCGAGGACCGTCTGATCCGCGAGGTCCGGGTTGTCGAGGCTCTCGCGACCCGCGAGCGGATGGTCGGAGGGCAGGGCGACGGACAGAGGCTCGCGGAACAGGCGCGCGGACTGGAAGGCGGCGCCAGGCACGGGAAGCTGCGTCAGGATCAGGTCCTGCTGGCCGTCGTTGAGCTGGCGCATCAACTCGCGCGGTGCGGCCTCGCGGATGTAGAGGCGCAGGTCCGGGTGGGAGCGGTGGAGGTCGCCCACCACGAAGGGCATGAGGTAGGGCCCGAGCGTCGCCGAGGTGCCCATGCGGACGGTTCCGGCCAGGCCCGATTTCAGCGTCACCGAGAGGTCGAGGATGTCCTGCGCCGCGTCCAGCATCTCGCGCCCGCGCCGCGCCACCTCGCGCCCTGCGAGCGTGAGCTGCACGGGACCGCGCCCGCGTTCCACGAGCGTCTGGCCGAGCGCTTCCTCGAGCGTCTTGATCTGTACGGACAGCGAGGGCTGGGAGATCCCGCAGCTCTCGGCCGCTTCGCGGAAATGCTGGGTTTCCTCCAGCGCGACGAGGTAGCGGAGCTGGCGGAGCGTGAAGGGCGGTATCGACTGCGGCATGGTCCTGTCCGGTGCGGTCTCGGCCACACATAGGAACTTCCAATCGAATTGGTAGGGCTGACCACCTTTTTCCTATCCGCGACTCCCGCTATCTCTGCATCACCGAGCAATTGGTTTGGCGGTCTCGTGGGCACGCGCGGGGTCGTCAAGGTAACGGTGCTGTGCTGGCGGTTGTCCCTTCCAGCGCTCACGGACCTGCACCGGTACCGTTCGGACGATCCGTACGCGGCCCCTGCCGTCAACCGTGTGCGGATCGTCCGATGCTCGGCCAGACCGATCAGTCGACCACCGTGACCTCGGGCGTGCTGCGCCTCAGGATCCGCCGGATCGCCTGGGCCAGTTCCTGGTACTCCGCCCCGCGCGCCGCGCGTGCGCGCCAGACCATGCCGACCGCGCGGAAGGGCTGCGGCCCCTCCAGCGGGCGGGCGGTCACGAGCTGGTTCGGCCGCACCTCGGAGCGCACGTAGAGCGCCGGCAGGAGCGAGATGCCGAGCCCCATCGCCACCATCTGCCGGATCGTGTCGAGCGAGGTGGCCGCGTAGTCGAGGCTGATTTCGGCCCCGGTCTCCTCGCAGATCCTGCGCACCTGGTCGTGCAGACGGTGCCCGGTCTCGAGCGTCAGGATGCGTTCGCCCGCCAGCCGCTCGCGCGGGACGCGGGCGAGCGCCGCGATCGGGTGGTCGGTCGCCGCCACGGCGAGGAGCGGCTCGCGGAAGAGGCGCGCCACCGACAGCTCAGCCCCCGTTACGGGCAAGGGAAGGAAGAGGAGGTCGAGCGACCCCTGCTCGAGCCGTCCCATGACGTCCGAGGCCAGCCCCTCGCGCACGTAGAGGCGCAGGTCGGGATAGGCCGCGTGCAGGTCGGGGATGACCAGCGGCAGGAAGTAGGAGCCGAGGGACTGCACCACGCCCACGCGGATCGTGCCGCCCAGCGGCCTGCCGCCACGCCGCGCGATCTCAACGATCTCGTCCACGTCGGCGAGGATGCGCCGCGCGCGGGCCGCGATCTCGTCGCCCTCCGCCGTCATGACGACCCGCGCGCGGGAGCGCTCCACGAGCTGAACGCCCAGCTTCTCCTCGAGCGCGGAGAGCTGGGCCGACAGTGTCGGCTGGGTCACGTTCGCGCGCTCCGCCGCGCGGCGGAAGTGCAGCGTCTCGGACAGGAGGGCGAGGTAGCGCAGTTGCTGGAGGCTGGGCATTCGGGGTCGGCGGCGGCAAGACTTATAGATGACATCTATCAAACTAGCCCGGAATTTCGATTGGACCAATCAGAAACGGTATCCTACCTCCCCCCGGACCGTATCCGTGGAGAGGCAATGGAGCGCTTCAGGAGCATCCTCGCGGTGCTTTCGGAGGAAAGCCTGCACGCCGTGGCCTTCGCCCGCGCGGTGGAGCTCGCGCGCGCGAACGGCGCTGCGCTGACGCTCGTGGACGTGATCGATTCCGCACCGGGCGAGCTCGGACGCCTCCTCTCGGTCGTGCCGGGCGCGCGCGGCGGCGAGATCGAGGAGGACATCCTCGCCTATCACCGTGACCGGCTGGCAGGCTACGCGGCTCAGGCCCGGGCGAGCGGGATCGAGGTGAGCGAGGCGGTCCTGCGCGGCGTGCCCTTCGTCGAGGTCGTCCGCATGGTTCTGCGCGAGGGACACGACATCGTCGTGAAGGGCGCGACGGAGGGCGGCCGCGGGGGTGGTGTGCTCAAGGGCTTCGACATGCACCTTCTGCGCAAGTGTCCCTGCCCGGTCTGGATGCTGACGGGCGAGGGGCACGGCCGGTTCGGCCGCATCCTCGCCACCGTCGATCCGACCGACCCGGAGGATGCGGCGCGGGCGGGCCTCGACCGCCTGGTGCTCGACCTCGCCACCGGGATCGGCGCGCGCGACGGGGCCGAAGTCCACGTCGCCCATGCCTGGCGCCTCCGGGAAGAGCGGGCGCTGCGGCGCGGGCGCCATGCCGCGACCCGCCCGGAGGCAGTGGACCGCCTCGTGGAGCGGGAGGAAAGCCTCGCCGAGGCGCGCCTCTCGACGCTGATGGAGGCCTATCCGCAGGTTCCGCCGACGCACCGGCACCTGCTGAAGGGCAGTCCGGGCGACGTGATCGCGCGCTTCGCCGAGGCGGAGGGCATGGACCTGATCGTGATGGGCACGGTCGGGCGGACGGGGCTTTCGGGCTTCGTGATGGGCAACACCGCCGAGACCATTCTCAAGGCGGTCCGCGCCTCGGTTCTGGCGGTCAAGCCGGACGGTTTCGTCACCCCGGTGACGCTCGAGGCCGAAGGATAGCGGCGACGTTTCGTGTGAACGGCCGGGACGCCGCGAAGACGGGGGTTCCCGGCGAAGAGGGATAGGGAAGACGAGCTTGGCGAATACCGGAGCAGAGGTGCCGCGCGTATACGGCGGTCCGGCGGGGTGGATCTCGGTCCTGATCCCGGCGGCCATCTTCGCGTGGCTGTTGCAGTTCCTCGCCCCCGTCGCGGCGGGCGAGCAGGTGCTTCTCGGCATCGACTGGGTGCCGTCCATGGACATCCGCCTGTCGGTGCTGATCGACGGGCTCAGCCTGACCTTCGGCCTCCTCATCACGGGGATCGGCGCGCTCGTCACGCTCTATTCCACGAAGTATCTCGGCAATCACCCCGAGTATCCGCGCTTCGTCCTCTACCTGATGCTCTTCATGGTGGGGATGCTGGGCCTCGTCCTGTCGGACAACCTCATCGCGCTCTTCGTCTTCTGGGAGATCACGACGATCTCCTCCTACCTCCTCATCGGCTTCGACAGCGACAGCGCGAAGTCGCGCCGTTCGGCGCTCCAGGCGCTCCTGCTGACGGGAACGGGCGGCCTCGCGCTGCTGGCGGGCATGATCCTGCTCGGCAACGCGGCGGGGTCCTTCGAGCTTTCGGTCATCCTGACGATGGGCGACGAGATCCGGGCGCATCCGCATTACGTGCCGATCCTGATCCTCTTCCTCGCCGGCGCCTTCACCAAATCGGCGCAGTTCCCGTTTCACTTCTGGCTGCCGAACGCGATGGCCGCGCCCACGCCCGTCTCGGCCTACCTGCACTCGGCCACGATGGTGAAGGCGGGCGTCTACCTCATGGCGCGGGGTTCACCCGCG